>JAAYRN010000153.1 GCA_012518765.1 Bacteroidales bacterium | reverse complement strand
TAGTGTTGTCCGGTGTGAAGTAGGTGTTCTTCCATGGTGGTGGAAAAATGGGTTTGAAAGGCACGCGAAATAGCTGCTGCTTTGATTATCTGAGGGCGTGCTCCTACTATAGTTAATAAATGTATCATAATTTAAAAAATTGTCCTTCGACTCCGCTCAGGAGCCAAAGTTGAAAGTTGAAAGTGAAAAGTGTCCTTCGACTACGCTCAGGAACATGGGACGTGAGACATGAGACATGAGACGCGAGACGTGGGACACAAGACGTGAGACGCGGGACACGAGACTTGAGACCTCAGACTCACGACTTTTTACCACTGAAATATTGTCCCCTACTCCTTACAAACTAAGGGATGTTGGGGGAGTTGGGTGCCGTCTAAAATCGAAAGATTCGGCACTAAATCATTCCTTGTTACTTCAACTCATTTTCTATTTCTTCTATACTCGGTAAAGCCGATTTATAGTTCTCGGGAATTATTTTCGACAGTTCATATTCAGAAACACCTATCGGTTGGGTTGAGTTTTCTAACGCGTATTTAACTTCTACCTCATCTTTTGTCTTACAAATTAGAATACCGATTGTCGGATTATCTGTTTCGTGTTTCCATTGGTCATTTATTGCCAACATATACAAGCCTAATTTGGCGGCATGTTCAACTTCAAACTCTACGGCTTTCAATTCAATTACAACATGGCAACGAAGTTTCAGATGATAAAAAAGTAAATCTATAAATCTGTCTTTCTTACCAATTTTAATTTGCACCTGCCTGCCAATGTATGCAAATCCTTTGCCGAGTTCAAGCAAAAATGTAGTAATATTATCGATAAGAGCCTTCTCTAAATCTCGTTCATTATACAATGCGGTCAATGTTATAAAATCAAAATTATAGGGGTCTTTTATAATTTCTTTTGCTAAATCGCTTTGAATGGCAGGCAATATATCGTCAAAATTATTCAATGATTTTCCTTGTGCCGAATATAAATCGGCTTCAATAAAATTCATTAGTACGGCACGGCTCCAACCATTTTCAATGGTTTTTTGCACGTAAAAAAGGGCTTCTGTTACCGATTTGCATTTGGTGAAAATCAAAATATGGTGTCCCCATGAAATTTTGGAAATAGGGCTTTTGCTAAATTCGCTAACAAGTTGTTGGCGAATTGTAATATCTTGTTTTTCTGCAAGTTTAAATTTGCCATCAGTCCGATGGGAGTAAATTTGTTTTGGTAAATAAGCCTCGAATTGTGGATGATTTACAGTTTCCGCGTAAAATTGATAAAAGCGTTTAATAAATCTTAAATTTGCAATCGAAAAGCCCTGCATATCGGGAAATTCACGTCTCAAGTCTTTGCTCAAATTTTCAAAGAAACCGCTACCCCATACCGTATCCATTTGTCGTACTACAATATCGTGTCCTAAATCCCAATATAACTGCAGAAGCTCGGTGTTTACTTTTATTGCCGCCTTTATTTGACTTTGTTTGATTCGTTTTTTTAAATCAACAAGCCATTCTTTATAATTATTATCAATCATCATCTTTGCTATATAAATCCACCCACAAAATTAACCAATCATGTTGATTTTATAGGTATTACAGTAAGTCGTAGTAATTCAACATTGTATACTCCTCATCCATAAATCTTAAGACCTCAGCCCCCATGACTTCTGACCCACGACTTTTCTCACCACAGAGAACAC
>JAAYRN010000152.1 GCA_012518765.1 Bacteroidales bacterium | reverse complement strand
TTCTACTTAAAATTTCATCTATCACTGCTTGTACTTTTTCTACATCTTCATCCGTTATGTCATTTATAATAAAATCAATCCAATCTTCGTACATATTATTTTCATATTCACTTTCAAAAGAATCTTCTAATACTGTTCTTGCATCTATTGATGCGTGATATACAATGGTGGTATAGAGTTTCTTTCCTTTTGCAAAATATTTTAAATCGTTTTTTACTTCTTCTACCGTATAAACATTTGAATTCTCATCCATAACCTTATCTTCATTTTTTAACTTTGATAATTTAATCATCTTACTTCCCTCCTTGCTACACAATATAATCAAAATGTCTATTATATTAACGCCCCATTCTCTCGTGCTTCTCTTAATTCTTTTTCTAATTGTTCTAAAATTATCAATGGATCTATTTCCAATAACACGTTGCAATATTCCGAGTTAAAAAATTGTCTAATTTCTACAAACGAAATGTTTATTTCTGTGACATTACACGTTTGTCTTTTTAAGCGAATTAATCTTCTCCAATCGTCTACCGCCTGGCGAACTATAGCTGAGGCCAATATATCTAAATTTTTCACCAGTCTACACCCGCCTCTAAATCCTCGAAAAACTCCATGTGAAGCCTTTCTCGAATATTGTTGATCCAAAGTCCTTGGGATATATTATCTTCTCTTAAATATTCGTATTTACCTTGGAGTTCGATAATGTCATTGGCGATTTTCTCCTGTTCGAGTTCTATAGCTTGTTTACTTTTTTGCCAATCTTCCTCTCTTTTTAATTGTCTATACTCCATATTGCCTACGATTCCAAACATCAATACTAAAACTAATGCTCCTAAAACTCCTTTACTCCATTTCACTTAAATCACCCCTTTCATATATTTAAGAAATCTCTCCGTGTTAATGTAGTAGACCCATCTTTCACTTTCTACAGCTACTCCGAAGTCGAATTTAGATTGTTGTAATGCCAGCTGTAAAAATCTTGGAGTTACTCCCATGACTTGAGCGGCCTCTTTTATGGTTAATTTGACAGGTTTCTCTTTTTTAATATCTTCTAATGTCAATTACACCACCTCGCTTCGTCTGCGTTTCGCAGAGGATTACGTCAAAAAAAATATATCTGCTACGTCCACACCGTAATAATTAGCAATTCTAATTTTTACCTCATCTCTCGGTGCTCTTTCCCCAGTTTCGTACGAAACAAGGGAGGAATAGCTTATACTAAGGTCTACGGCTACTTGTTCGCGAGACTTGTCCCCTCTTAATTCGACTAATTTCTGTGCCATTTTTACTTTATTCAACATTTTCACCTCCTGACATTTATAATATTATCATACTCTGCAAAATGTGTCAACACTTTTTGTAGAACTTTTTTAGTGATTTTTTCTACGATACGTGGTATAATGTGTTTAGGATAGGTACTATTATTAAATTGTTACGAGAACGGCAAGGAATTAGTCAATCTGACAAATGTGACAACATTTATCAGAAAATAGCCACGTTGGGTGTCGTGCTTAATCACTTAGAAATATAATATTATTTTTTTTTTTTTCACAGGTCATAAAAAAAGAGCCGGATTAATTTCCGACTTTTATTCTTTTTGTTCAGGTAACATCTTATAAACTGGTACGCTACCGAAAAATCCTGAATAAAACATATTTCCTTTTTTATTTTCTTCAATATCATTATTGGTTTCATATGCCATGATTCCGGCTATAAGTG
>JAAYRN010000151.1 GCA_012518765.1 Bacteroidales bacterium | reverse complement strand
TTGTTTTATTTTACAGATATTTTTAATTTATTCGGAATAAAAGATTATTTTTGTAAAAATATTAAGAAAAAAATGGCTTTACATCAATCTACAATATATCAAGCACTTATATTAACACAACTGCCGGCTATAGGAAATATTACGGCTCGTAAATTAGTAGCAGCATGCGGAAGTATAGAAGCTGTTTTTAAGGAAAAATCAAATCACTTAGCAAGCATAGAAGGTATAAATAAAAACGTAGTACATAGTTTAAAAAATATACAATCAGATATTTACGATAAGGCAGAAAAGGAAGTAGCTTTTATTGAAGAAAATAAAATTCAGACCTATATACTCAACGAGGAAAATTATCCCAAGCGTTTACGTCATTGTCCCGATGCTCCGCTTTTGTTTTTTGGCAAGGGAAACATGGATTTTAATGTGCCTAAGGTAATTGCCATAGTAGGAACACGCATGGCTACCACCTACGGCAAAGATGTTACCAAGCAATTAATTTCCGATTTGTCAGATTATGACATATTGATTGTAAGTGGATTAGCATTTGGCATAGATACGGCTGCACACCAAGCATCCTTACACCACAACCAACAAACCGTTGCTGTATTAGGACATGGATTGAAAATGATTTATCCGGCTTCCAATCGTAAATTAGCAACTCGTATGTTGCAAAAAGGCGGCATTATTACTGAATTTATGAGCGATGCCATTCCCGATGCCATGAATTTTCCCATGCGAAACCGCATCATTGCCGGCTTGTCCGATGCGGTGGTGGTGGTAGAAGCCAAAAAAGAAGGAGGTGCTTTGATTACTGCTAACTTAGGCTTTTCCTACGACCGCGATATTTTTACCGTTCCGGGTAGAGTAGGAGACATCAATTCAGAGGGTTGTCATAATTTAATAAAAAGCAACAAGGCAGCTCTTATCACTTCGGCTGCCGATATATTGGAAATAATGCGCTGGAGCGATGAGGGCGAAAAAAGAAAAAACCGACAAGAAAAATTATTTTTCGATGTAAGCGAAGACGAAAAACTAATTATTGAAGCCCTTAAACAAGAAAACGAAGTAAATATTGATTCTCTTTTACTTAAAATAAACATGCCTCATGCACGTTTAATAGCTGTATTGTTGGAATTGGAGTGCAAGGGATACATAGAATGCTTGCCCGGGAAACGATACACATTAACGTAACATTAACATAAAAAAATGATTCAAAAAGTTAAATATTACCTTGTAAAACTATTGGTAACTTCTTTCGCCGTGTTGTTTTCGGCATGGGTATTAAAAAAAGGAATTCACATTGAAGAACCGCGTATTTATACAGCTATCATAGTGGGACTTACCCTTATTTTGCTCAATACATTTTTAAAACCTTTTTTAGTGGTGTTTACCATTCCATTGACCTTGTTTTCATTTGGTTTTTTTCTGTTAATAATCAATGCCTTGGTTATTAAATTTATCGATTATTTGTTAGCAGGTTTTACCGTAGATAGCTTTATGTGGGCATTGTTGTTTGGACTGATAGTATCCTTTATAACCTCTGTTTTAGAGGGATTTAGAAACGTAAAAATCATACGACACTCACCCGACTTCCCCGACAAAGACGAGGACGACGACTTTACTCCCTACGAAGAAGTATAAAAAAAGAGCTTGTTTTTTTATTACAAACAAGCTCTTTCCTTATAATTTTATATTTTTCCTTAAAAACGTCTCATGGGCATGACGTTAATTGTTGTTCCTTTACTCTCAGACGATACACTACCTCCAAGTGTAGGAGGAATAAAAGTATACTCATAAGT
>JAAYRN010000150.1 GCA_012518765.1 Bacteroidales bacterium | reverse complement strand
GCTCTCCAAATGAATAGAAGGGCATGGATACGAAAACTTTGGGATAAATCATCGAATTTTGAATTTGATTTTTCTACTTGAAATCTCTAATGGACAATTTGGGATTATAATGGTTTGTAATTTTTGATTTACTTAAACTTGCAATATTATTGCTTTAAATTCAATATAAGTAAATCTATTTCAACCTATTACTATTTAACAACTACCTTTTGTATTATTTGAGAACTTCAACATCCAAATTTTTTGGCTCTATCCCTAAATATTCTGTAAGAATACGTTCTTTATAAACTTTACCTAAGCTATTAAGTTTGATTATAAAAGAATCATAGGTTCCTTTACCCCCAATAAAATCCCAAAATTCATCTCCTATAAGTACAATTTCATCTTTTTTCATATCAAACCATCGATATGGAAACGACCAAGCATAATTTTCTTTCCTACCATAAGGATTATAAGGCAAAGCAAAATAAGCCGATGTTATGACTTTTGGTTCCATTGCATATAGTTTAAATATCTTCTCTTTGCTCACTTTGCTTTGATCGCTATTTGGCAATGGTGCTTTTAATTCAAATGCATATTTTTCACCTGTTAGTGTATTTTCAGCATAAACGTCTGAAATAACAATGGTTGGGATAAGCTCACCTTTCCCTTTCAAAATATATTTTAATTCATTCTCCCAATCTGGTTTTATTTTCTTTTCTCCTTTGGGAGCATGTTCAAGTTTATTCAAGACTTCAGCAATTCTAACCAATCGTTCTTGAGGGACATTTCCGCTAATTGTTTTTTGTAATTCACATAAGCCTAATCCTGCTTTACCTGCAACCTGTGCCAATTTTTCCCAAACTCCACCAAATGGAGTTACAAATCGCCTTTCAAAATGAGAACCCTTAAATATTTCATCTGGAACCAAGGCGGCATAAAGAGGTTTTTTAGCTCTATGACTTTCTGAAATAAATGGATCTGTAACTAAGACTTTCTCCATAACTCTATCCATCAAAGTTTGAATCACGTTATTTATTTCCTTTGATATATCATCTGTGTTTTTTTTCATAATCTATTTTCTTTTTAAATGAAATATTATTTCTGAGTAGGCATTTTTATCCTTTTCAGTTCTGTTTAAGACAGGGCGTTTAAATTGATTAACAATTTTCATTCCTGACTTTTCAGCTATTTGAGGATAAAGGTTATTTCTATCATTGGCTACAAGAAAAACATCATAATCTTCCACTAAAAATCGCTTGCAATTATTTAAAACATCAGCAACTCCTTCAACATAACTCTCTCTGGCTACTTTTCCTCTTCCTTTGTAAAGCGGACCGATTTCTTGCTCATCCCTACGTTCAAAACCAAATAAATCATAGGCATAAGCATGTTGCTCATGATAATCAATTAATCCAACATAAGGCGGCGATGAAAATATACCTTGAATTTTTTTTCCATTTAGTATTTCCTCAAAATCAGGATTAATTTTCTTTATTTCTAAGTCAATATCTATAACTCTACTGTCTCCAGTAAGACAATATTGAAATGTTTTTGTTCTTAATGTATCAAATTGAGCAAGACGACTTATTGTGTCTTTAACATAGCTTTTCCACCACTTTTCTATTGAAAAAAGTGGTTTGCAAATTTTTCCATGTTTTTTGCAATAATAAGGACGTGTGATAGGGTCAACAAGTGTTGCTAAATCAGAATGGGTGGTTGCTCGGCAACTTCTAATTGTTCGGCTCAATATTACACTAACAATCTTTTTAGTTTTTATGTCTTTAATTTCCTTTATCAATTGAAATACAAAATCAATTTCTTCTCTAACACTCTGTAAATACCATTTATCTATAAAATTTTTATCACCTTTATCTTGTCTTAATTTAATATTATATTCATCAACCAACTTATCAAATATTGGTTGAAATTCACTTTCTTTTTCCGCTCCAAAAACCACGTCATCTATTTCACCAACTCGGACTTTATACTTAAATTCGGGAACAGGGAAATAATTGTTATTGAAAACATTTAATTCCTCTAAGAGTCTGTTTTCAAAATCAGTAGTCCTTCTATCTTTCAAAAACTTTTCAAGTTGTTTGGTTATTTTATTTGTTTCCTCTTTGAGACGATTTAAGTCGTATATACCGACCTTGCTGTTTCCAATAAGAGCATTGAAAGCGGACACATCAATTCCAATTGCATGCATTCCTAACTCATTAGCTTGTATCATGGTTGTTCCGCTTCCGCTAAACGGGTCAAGCACAATATCTCCTTCTTTGAAATAAACTTCCTTTTTAAAATCATCTACATGGTCATCTAAAAAATATTCAACTAATTGAGGAATAAATTTACCTTTATAGGGGTGTAGGCGATGTACATGTTTCGTTGTTTCAGCTTCTTTATATTGTTCAAATGACAACATCCAATTCAAATCCTCACCAAGTTGATTTTTCCATTCTTGTTTTCGAGATTTTTTTTGATCTTTATAATATTTAACTAAATCATCTTTAAGTATTTGTGTAGATTTATTAGTGTCCATTTTTCTAATTCTACCATATTGAATTAGGTAAGAGATATTAGAAGTTGTAATATTTTTATTTAAATATTGGGAAGCCCACTGACTGGCTTCTTTTATGGATAATAATTCCGACATAACACTGTTTTTTTTATATTTATTTTTGCTCCTTTTAACATTACACTCCCTCTGCAAAATTACACATTTTTTTGTTTGAAATTAGGGATATGGCATTATTTTATTTTTCATTTTCAAGTCTGTATGCCTTTATATCTTTACATTGAAAACCAATAATATTCAAAAATCAAAAGTCTTAGAATCTAAGTCTATTAACTTTTGAGCAAAAGAATTATATTTCTTGCCTATTGTTTACGATTTCAAGTTCTTTTCATACTCATTTACAATGGCTTTTGCCTTATCGTAATCCAAACTCGATACCGCTACGCTTACCGGACCGCTACCACCAGCCGATGTGAGAAAAGGGAAATAAGTGCCGCTCAATTCATCCAGTAAATATGACTCAATTCCCTCATTTTCTAACAAGTTCTTCAACATTTCAGCCTGTAAAATTGAACCTGCAAATATACGTACAACTTCTATGTCTTCCTTTTGTTCCATATCTTTGTATTTTATTTAGTGTTATTTTAATAATAACGTACAACAATTCCCTTTTCGCATTATTATTTCCAACTAATTTTTATATTTTTCAAAAAAAACAAAAACATAGCTTTATTTCAAATATTGAAGCAGTATATTTCCTACTCTATGTAGGAATTTAGTGTATTTTTGCAAAAAAATAATTTAAACAGAAAATGAAGATAATAATCAGATTTATAATTGCTATTGTTTGTTTTACACAAACTTATTTGTTTGCTCAAACAAACCAAACTCCCCTTCATCAAAAATTACCACAAGATAAAAATGTAATTATTGGCAAATTACCTAACGGACTAAGCTATTACATTCGCTCCAATCAAAAACCTGAAAAACGAGCTATTTTTTATTTGGCAGTAAATGCAGGTTCTATTTTGGAAACAGAAGACCAAGTTGGATTAGCTCATTTCACTGAACACATGGGCTTTAACGGAACTAAACAATTTCCGGGAAACACATTGGTGGATGAATTGGAAAAAAAAGGAATTGTGTTTGGTCGAGAAATTAATGCCTATACCAGTTTCGACGAAACGGTATACTACGTCTATCTTCCCACAGACGATAGCGTTTTGTTCGACATGGGATTGAAAATTTTAGACGGTTGGGCTTTTGGCATGTTAATGACTGAACAAGAAATAGATAGTGAACGAGGCGTGATTATTGAAGAATGGCGTACAAGAGGCGGTGCTGGCGATAGAATGAGAGAAACAACGCTACCCATAGAATTAAAAGGTTCTCAATACGTAAATCGTTTACCTATAGGAACTTTAGAAAATCTTCAACAATTCAAATACGCTTCCATTCGTAACTTTTACAAAAGGTGGTATCGTCCCGACAACATGGCTGTTGTTATTGTTGGCGATTTTGATGCCAACGAAATGGAAAAAATGGTTGTCGATTTTTTCACCATGAACGATGCTCCTACTACCCCCCTCAATCGAAAATTATACTCCATTCCCAATAACAAAAAACCTTTGATAGCCATTGCTACTGACCCTGAAGCCACTAATACACAATTTACTATCAATTATAAACAACAGAAAACAGAAACCCATACCCTCAACGATTTTCGTAGAGATTTATGTCGCTATTTATTTACAAACATGTTAAGTGCTCGTATTTCTGAAATAGCCCAAGAAAAAACAGCTCCTTTTAAATATGGATATTCCTACTACCGCAACTATTGGTCTCGCTCCAACGAAGCTTTTACAAACTACTATAACTGTATAGAAGGCAAAAGTTTAGAAACTTTTGAAATAGCCTTAACCGAACTTCAACGCATCAAACAACACGGATTTACACAAACCGAACTCGAACGTGCAAAAAACACACTGTTAAACCAATACGAAAAAAGAGCCAAAGAGGAATCAAAAAAAGACTCCCGTGCTTTTGCTAATATATACGGAAGTAATTTCTTGAAAAACACACCCATAGTAAGCGATGCTGACTATTATGCTTTAACGTCCAAACTATTGCCCAATATTAAAGTAGAAGATGTAAACAGCCTCATCAAGCAATGGGTAAGCGATAAAAATATTACCGTAAACTACACCCAACCACAAAAGGAAGGTTTGAGCGTGCCAACAGAAAATGATTTTCTACAATTATTTGAAAAAGCAAAGAAAATACAAACGACTCCCTATGTAGACCAAACAAGTGATCTTCCTTTTTTAGCCAAAGAACCAAAAGTAGGAAAAGTAGTCAAACGTACTGATAACAAAGAATTTGATTACACTGAACTAAAACTTAACAACGGAGCTACTGTCGTAGTAAAATCCACCGATTTCAATAACGACCAAATCGTTTTTTCAGCCTCAAGTTTTGGAGGAATTTCGCTTTATCCCGACGAAAAAGTTCTCAATGCTTCCTATGCTGCAACAGTTATTAGAGATTGTGGTATAGGCAATTATGACCCTATAATGCTCAATAAATTTAAATCAGGGAAAAACTTCTCTGTATCACCTTGGATTTCAACTTACAGCGAAGGCATCAACGGAAGTTCAAGCGTTAAAGACTTGGAAACTTTTATGCAACACCTCTATATGATTTTTGAAGCTCCACGCAAAGACCAAAATATATTAGACAAAAAAATAAAGACATGGAAAGCCGATATAGAAACACAAAAAAACTCTCCCGATTTTCAGTTTTCAGTCAAATTAGCCCAATCTAAATTTCCGAACGACAAGCGAAATATTACTCATTTAACAGATAGCGATTTAGAGAAAATGAATCTCGATGAAATGTATATTATTTTCAAAGAACGATTCAGCAATGCCAGTGATTTTACATTTTATTTTGTAGGAAACATTGACATAGAATCATTTATACCCTGGATTGAAAAATACATCGGAAGCATTTCTTCTACTTCTAAACAAGAAAAATGGATAGACCGCAGCAGTCCTTTTGCCAAAGGAATTAAAGACGAAACACTCTTTGCTGGAATAGGCGAAAAAGCAAAATTTAGCATAGCCACCCAACTTGATTTCGATTGGAACGACAAAGATCGTATGGCAATCAGATTGTTAAACAATATTGTTAGAATCAAACTTACCGAAGATATTCGTGAAAAATTAGGTGGAACCTACGGAACTTCTTTTAGTTTATCGCCCTCCAGAATACCTACCCCTAAAATCAGCATGAACATACATTTGGGTTGCGACCCTACACGGGTAGAAGAACTTACGACAGCTATTTGGGGAGTTTTAGACGAAATCATAGCTCACGGTTCAAGCGAAATTGATTTAAACAAAGCCAAAATACAACTTATTCGTGCCAAAGAATTAGCATTGAAAAACAATCAAAATTGGCTCTATGATTTAGCACAATACTATAATTATCAAGACTCTATACTTTCACTAAATGATTATCAAACTGCTGTAGAAAGTATTTCCATAGAAGACATTAAAAAAGTAGCTGCCTATATGAAACATAATGAGTATATTAGGATTATACTACTTCCTTTGTCTATGAAAAAAGAGTAATACACCCACAACCCAAACAACACCAAAAAACAGCTCCACAAAAATTGAGCTGTTTTTTTTGTCTACTTACTTTCAAACTACGTAAAAAAAATATACCTTTGCAATTCAATATAAAAGCCAATACTTAGGATGAAAAAAAACGATTTTATTCGTATCAAAGGAGCAAAAGTCAACAACTTACAAAACATTGACCTTGATATTCCTCACGATCAATTAACCGTAATTACAGGCTTATCTGGCTCTGGAAAATCATCTTTAGTTTTCGACACCCTGTACGCCGAAGGGCAACGCAGATACATAGAATCTTTGAGTTCTTACGCACGCCAATTCTTAGGAAAAATAAGCAAACCTCAGGTGGATTTTATACAGGGAATTCCTCCTGCTATTGCTATCGAACAAAAAGTAAACACCAACAACCCACGCTCTACATTAGGTACTACAACTGAAATTTACGAATACATCAAACTCTTATTTGCACGATTGGGAAAAACTTACTCCCCCATTTCAGGCGAATTAGTCAAACGAAACAGCGTAAGCAATGTATGCAATTATATTTTTTCTCTACCCCAAAACATGCGACTTGTGTTATACGTTCCACTTATAATCCACAGTGAACGTAATTTTGAAGAACAATTGACTGTTTTACTAAAACAAGGTTTTAATCGTATCAATGTCAAAGGAGAAGTATGGCAGATTGATGATTTTTTGAAAAAAAAGCAAGAATTTTCAGAAAATATTTTATTGCTGATAGATAGATTTGTAGCTGAACAAAGCGAAGACAACCGCTCCCGTGTTGCCGAATCCATTGAAACAGCCTTTTTTGAAGGACAAGGAATATGTATGTTAGAAAAACATTTGGAAGATGAAAGTATTGAAATTCAACATTTTTCCAATAAATTTGAAAAAGATGGCATAGAGTTTAAAAAACCGAGTGTCAATATGTTTTCCTTCAACAATCCCTACGGAGCTTGTCCTCGCTGCGAAGGATTTGGTTCTGTATTAGGCATCGATCCCAATTTAGTGATACCCAACACTAATTTATCTGTATACGAAGATGCTATCGTTTGTTGGAAGACCGAAAAAATGAGTAAATATAAAGAAGAACTTATTCGCAATGCTCACCGATTCGATTTCCCCATACATCGACCTATAGCCGATTTAACCAAAGAGGAATACGAAGTGTTATGGACAGGGAATGAACACTTTGAGGGCATTAACGATTTTTTTAAATGGGTAGAAGAAAATACCTATAAAATACAATATAGGGTATTACTTTCTCGCTACAAAGGCAAAACACTATGCCCCGACTGCAAAGGAAGTCGCTTGATAAAAGACACCGATTACATAAAAATCAATCATAAGAACATACGCGACATTATAGAAATGCCCTTGGAAGATTGCTTGGTTTTTTTCGCTTCTCTATCTTTTGAAACACCTCAAGAACAACAAATAGCCAATCGTTTAATCAAAGAAATACATACCCGCATATCCTATCTTTGCGAATTAGGATTGGGTTATTTAACCTTAGGGCGTTCGTCCAACACCTTATCGGGAGGCGAATCGCAACGGGTTAACCTCGCGGGTTCGCTGGGAAGCAGTTTGGTAGGCTCACTCTATATCCTCGATGAACCAAGTATAGGACTGCATAGCAAAGATACTCAAAAACTTATCAAAGTTTTAAAACACTTACGCGACATAGGCAATACCGTAATAGTAGTCGAACACGACGAAGAAATTATACGCAGTGCCGATTTCGTAGTAGACACAGGTCCCTTATCGGGGAGAAATGGAGGAAAAATTATTTGTAAAGGAAGCGTAAAAGAATTATTAAATTGTCAAAACAGCATCACAGCCAAATACTTAAATGGTGAGTCGCGTATAGATATACCTGAAACAAGAAAAACACCCAAATATTTCATCAAACTTTCCGATCTATCGCTACACAATATACACAAGCTAAATGTAGATATTCCATTGTATATGTTGACTGTTATAACAGGAGTATCTGGAAGCGGAAAATCTACTTTAATAAAAGACTTGCTATTTCCCTTAATAAATCGCGAAATTGAAAGTTCGCAAACATTTCAAAAAGACAAATCGCCTCATTTGGGAGGAGACATCAATCGTATTTCTCACGTAGAGTTTATAGACCAAAATCCCATAGGACGCTCTTCTCGTTCTAATCCAGCTACTTATATAGGAGCGTTTGATTACATACGTCAACTTTTTTCCGAACAATCCCTATCGAAAAGTAGAGGATATAAACCTGGATTTTTCTCATTTAATGTAGAAGGTGGACGTTGTGAAACCTGTCAGGGAGAAGGATATATAGAAATTAAAATGCAATTTATGGCAGATGTTGAAATGGAATGCGACGAATGCAAGGGCAAACGATATAAAGACGAAACATTGGAAGTGAAAGTACAGGGTAAAAATATATACGATATTCTGAGCTTAACGATAGACGAAGCCATAGATTTTTTCAAATCACTACCTTCAAACCGATTAACACAAAATATTGTCCTTTCGTTACAGCCTTTATCCGATGTAGGTGTGGGATATTTACAATTAGCTCAATCCTCTTCTACTCTTTCGGGAGGTGAGGCTCAACGCATTAAATTAGCCCATTTTTTAGGAAAAGGAGGAAAAAAGGAAAACACACTCTTTATGTTTGACGAGCCCACTACCGGACTTCATTTTCATGATATTAAAAATCTTTTAAAAGCCTTTCAAGCCTTGATAAACAAAGGACATAGTATTGTGGTAATTGAACACAATTTAGAGTTAATTAAATGTGCCGACTGGATTATAGAAATGGGACCCGAAGGAGGAAACAAAGGTGGAAAAGTGGTTTGTCAAGGTACGCCCGAAGATATTGTTGCTCACAAAAAATCGCATACGGCTCACTTTTTAAAAGAAAAAATAAAACTATCCAAAAAATAAACATCTGTAAATCTATTTTTTATGCAATTAATTATATTCACCTGTTTTGCGATTTACACCCTACTGATTTTTCTTATAACTTGGCTTACATCTCGCAAAGCCAACAACCAATCGTTTTATTCGGGAAACAAACGTTCACCCTGGGTTGTAGTTGCTTATGGAATGATAGGTGCGAGCTTGTCAGGCGTTACCTTTATGAGTGTACCGGGATGGGTAAACGAAAGAGGATTTACGTATATGCTAACCGTTTTTGGATTTTTTCTTGGCTATTTAATCATATCTTTCGTCTTGATGCCTCTTTACTATAAACTCAATTTAACTTCTATTTATCAATACCTTGAATCGAGATATGGAAAATTTTCACATAAAACAGGTTCTTTCTTTTTCTTGCTATCTCGAACACTTGGAGCTTCGTTGAGAATGTTTATCGTAATAGTAGTGCTTCAAAATTTTGTGTTTTCTTATTGGGGAATGCCTTTTGAAATAACTGTAGTTTTATTTCTAACACTTATCTTACTGTTTACATTCAAAGGAGGAATAAAAACCATTATATGGACTGATACACTTCAAACTACATTTATGCTTACTGCCTTGGTTATGACATTTTTCATGGTCTCAAAAGCTATGGATTTCTCTGTTTCTCAAATGTTTTCTGAAGTATGGAACAGTAAATACACCAAACTAATAGAAACCGATCCTGCAAGTAGGCTAACGTGGTGGAAACAAATACTTGGTGGAATGTTTATCTGCATTTCGATGACAGGTCTTGACCAAGAAATGATGCAAAAAAATCTGAGCTGTAAAACCCTCAAGTCAGCTCAAAAAAATATGATTACCTTTAGTATTACTCTGTTTTTTGTAAATCTTCTTTTCCTGACCTTAGGGGCTGCTTTGTATTTATATGCTTCACAGATAGGTGTTGATATTAAAGGCGATATGCTTTTCCCAACCATAGCTTTTGAATACTTAGGACCTATGGCTGGTATTGTATTCATTATCGGACTTATATCTGCACTTTTCCCCTCTGCCGATGGTGCCCTTACTTCGCTCACTACAGCTTTTTCTATAGATTTTCTTAATTTAGAAAAAAGAACCGATTATACAGAAAAGAAAAAAACAAAAGTAAGACATATAATCCATATTAGTTTTGCCCTGTTATTTGTGGGAGTGATTATTTTTTATTCTTATTATCAAGACGAACACCTCATAGATATATTATACCAAATAGCCTCCATAACTTATGGACCTCTGTTGGGGCTGTTTGCCTTTGGGCTAATAAGTAAACGAAAAGTTAAGGATACATACGTGCCTTTGGTAGCCTTTTTATCGCCAGTTCTATGTTTTATTCTTAGCCAAAACTCCCTTCGTTGGTTTAATTATAGCTTTGATTTCGAACTCCTTTTACTAAATGGATTGCTCACATTCTTAGGACTTTTAATCATTAGCAAAAAAGAAAACATAGATGTACAAACAGAAACTATTAATTAAAAATGAAACATTAAAATTTTTCAAAATGGAAAAAAGAATTAGCATTATCTTAATTGCAATAACCTTATTGACAAGTGGATGTAAAAACAAAAAACAAGCTGAAACTCTGTACGAGCTCAGCGAAAAAACACTTCCTTGCAGCATTAGTTGTTCCGACGAACGCAAGGATTCATTATCCATATTAGGCGATGATTTAATGGTACAATTAATTCCATTATTAAAAAAAGAAAAAGGGTTTTCTCCTATTTTAATTAACTCCATTCCTGAAGAATGGGTAGCTGAATATCAATTAGAAAACCTATCTACCGACTTTGACATTTGGATTGTTTCTGATAACAAAACCGAAGCTACAAATAAGGCGTTAATTACTATAAAAAAAGTTGAAGATAAATATCAAATCATAGACGCATTGCTGATAGCTTACGTAGCAGCAACCGAAGCTACAAACAAATTGGAAAGCGAGGAATGGACTTGCCAAATAGAAAAAGATTACACCATAAAAATACAAAAAGATTACAAGGAGTTATATTCTTATGTGTCTGATACTGTCATTCCCGACAACAAGGAAATTTCGATAGAAGATGTATATCATATTACTCTCAATGGATTTATTTCCTACGAAGAACCCACCGTTTTTGATACCGATTATATGGCAATTATT
>JAAYRN010000149.1 GCA_012518765.1 Bacteroidales bacterium | reverse complement strand
GTAGGAGCGGTTGTGTGATAGTGAGAGATAGGCAAATTTTAGTAACAGGCTACGTAGGGTCGCCCATTGGTATGGCACATTGCGATGATGTGGGACATCAATTAAAACAAGTGGTTCATGAAGATGGAAGCGTTACAACTCATTGTATGCGAACTGTTCATGCAGAACAAAATGCAATTTGTCAGGCGGCTAAATTAGGTATTTCACTGTATGAATCTACCCTTTACTGTCGAATGACTCCTTGCAGAACATGTGCTATGTTGATTATCAACTGTGGAATTAAACGGGTGGTTTGTGAGAAAAAATACCACGCAGGAAAAGAATCAGAAGAAATGTTTAAAATCTGCAACGTTCACTTAGAATATATATGCGAAGATGTTTTGCAGTACGAAAAACAATAAATAGGTTTTTATAAGATTAAAAGCAACACATTATACTTATTGAAAATGAATAGATGTAGCCGTGTAAAAAATAATAATCGGATTGTATCGCATATACTTCGTGTTTGTATAGGCGGTGTATTTGTGGCTTTGGCTGTTTTAAAATACATGTCTATAGATATATTTGACCTTTATATCTATGAGCATAATTTGTTTAATTTAGCCATAAGTTCCACATTAACACGTTTGTTGATAGCAGCCGAATTGGTGCTGGGAATATTTCTGATAACAAATGTTTACATACGATTTATGCGTATGCTTACCTATGTATTTCTAATAGGATTTACTATTTATTTGTTTTTACAGCCTTATTTATTTGATGTTCAGCTTGAAAACTGTTTTTGTTTTGGCGATAAAATCATTTTAAATCATACGCAATCCATCATTAAAAATATATTATTGATGCTATTGTTGTTTTTTGTAAATGTAAATTTTTACAACTATAAAAAACATGAACTACCTGTGGCTGTTGTAATTACTATATTTAGTATCGTTGGTTTTTTAGTAATAGATGCACCCGATTATTTATATAAGAAAATACACAATTCCGAAGTGCGTATCAATAAGGAATTGTATGATAAGACTTTGAAAGAGAATGAGAAATTTGAATCATTTTCTGATGGTAAACTTATAATTGCCATGTATTCACATCAGTGTAAATATTGTGGAAATTCGGCAATGAAAATAGATAAGGTTATGAAAAGAAACCACATACCTGCTGATAAGTTTAAGTGTGTTTTTTGGGATACTGCCGACAGTACAGAAATTTATGATTTTTACACATCGCATACAATAACTCCACTTGAATATACTAAGTTTTCCATCGATTATTTTTTAGAAATTACCCACGGTCAAATGCCAGTAATTCTATTTTCTGACAATGGAAGTATTGTAAAATCAGTTCATTACGTTGGGTTAACCGAAAAAGATATAGTGGGTTTTTTGACTGAAAAATAGATATTACACTATATTTCTTTCTTTTTTAATACGTTGGTAGGCTTCGTTTATTTTTACAAAATTTTCCTCTGCTTTTTTACGAGCTGTTTCGCCTAAATGTTCTATTTTGTCGGGGTGATTTTCTACCGCTAATCGTCTATATGCTTTCTTGATTTCGTCGTTACTATCTGTTTCACTAACTCCTAAGATGGCATAATCTTTTGCTCTTGTGCTTGTTTGATAGCTTCGTGAGTATTCTTCGCTATGTGAACGAGACTGGCGTTGGCTGTAATAGAAATAGGTGTTTCTTATGTAATTATAATCCTGTTGTCGTATTTGTAGATAAGCTGATATATTATTTAAAATCAACAATTCACGTTGATTTAAATCCCCGTCAATATAAGCTAATTGAAACAGAAAGCGTATGATTTCTAATTTTTCTGTATAGTTTAAAATGTTATTTAGTGTAGCACATTGTTTCTCAATAGAAATGGATTTATCTTTTATATCTTTGAGAATGTCGATAGATTTTGAGGCGGCGGTTTGTCCAAAATAACTCAACATAAAATTTTTAAACAAGTAAAGTTCAGAGCGTTGAATCCTATTATCGGCTCTCATTACTTTGGCTGAAAGAGCGGTAACGGCGTAGAGTACATTTCCCGGTATGTCTTGATTTTTGATAACTACATTGTTTAATAAACTTGCTAACACTATACCGATTACACCTCCAATGCCACCACCGACAGCGGTTCCTATTAACCAAAAAACGATATAAATAAGACAACCTATTTGCATATTAGATACTTATATTTGTTCTTGCTAATGAGTAATTGGTGTACATAGTTTTACGAACCACCGATAAGGCTAAGGTTAATACTGTAATACGCCCAACAAACATCAACACTATAATTATGTATTTACTTGCTACAGACAAGTTTGAGCTTATTCCTAAACTGGCTCCCACCGTACCTACTGCCGAAAAAACCTCAAAAATAATTTCTTCCAATGAAAACTGAGGTTCGAAAATAGAAACAAGCAATGTTCCCATAAAAATAAGAGATAAAGTAAATAAAATCACAGTATAAGAACGGTCAACATAGCTAAAAGGTATAGAACGATTGGAAATAGTTACTTGTTTTTTGCCTTGTATGGTTGCCATAGCAGCTTTGATTACAATATAAAATGTAGTGGTTTTGATACCGCCTCCCGTTGAGGATGGCGAAGCTCCTATAAACATTAATATAATGAAAATAAGAACAGTAGGAGTGGATAAAGAAGCACTGTCGATTATGGAAAAACCTGCAGTTCGTCCCGAAACGGAAGTGAAAATAGCGGTGCTGATTTTTTCTCCAAAACTTGCACCTATATTTGTATTGTTAAATTCAAAAATAAAAAACAACAAAGCACCTACGGCTATTAAAAACAATGTTACTTTAATGGATAGTTTTGTCATGATTTGCAACCTGTTCCATAACCATTTTTTTGGATTGTTTTTTTTACGCAAATTATTGAAAATATCCGACAAAGCAATAAAACCTATACTGCCTAAAAATATTAAAGTTATGGTAGTATATTGGATAAAATAATCTTGTGGAAACAAAGAGGTAGCCATGCCTCCTTCAACGATAGAAAATCCTGCATTGTTAAAAGAAGAAATAGTGTGAAAAATAGAAAAAAATATAGTTTGTGAAACCGATTCGCTATAAAGCTGATTGTGATTGTAATATAAAAAAATAAGTATAAAACCTATAGTTTCAATAATTAAGGTGTATAT
>JAAYRN010000148.1 GCA_012518765.1 Bacteroidales bacterium | reverse complement strand
TCTAATAAGCTAATAGCTCGTATATAAGCTACACCTCCACCGGGAAGTATTCCTTCTTCTATGGCTGCACGTGTTGCGTGTAAAGCATCGTCGAAGCGGTCTTTCTTTTCTTTCATTTCTACCTCAGAAGCAGCTCCTACGTAAATAACAGCTACTCCACCGGCTAATTTAGCCAAGCGTTCTTGTAGTTTTTCGCGGTCGTAATCAGAGGTACTTTTTTCTATATGTGTTTTTATTTGAGCGATTCTGGCTTCAATATCGTCTTTGTTTCCTTTTCCACTAACTATAGTTGTATTTTCTTTATCTACAGTAATTTTTTCAGCTTGACCTAACATATCCAACTCTGCTTCTTCTAATTTAAATCCTTTTTCTTCGGAAATAACCACACCACCTGTCAAAATAGCAATGTCTTCTAACATTTCTTTTCTTCTATCGCCAAATCCGGGAGCTTTTACCGCTACAATTTTCAATGATCCTCGTAAACGATTAACAACCAATGTAGCTAAGGCTTCGTTTTCAATATCTTCAGCTATAACAAGTAAGGGATTTCCTGTTTGAACTACCTTTTCTAAAACAGGTAGAAATTCTTTCATATTGCTGATTTTCTTGTCATAGATTAAGATGTAAGGATTTTCATAAACAGCTTCCATTTTTTCTGTGTCTGTAACAAAATATGAGGAAATATAACCTCTATCGAACTGCATTCCTTCAACTATTTTTACCTCAGTTTCGGTTCCCTTAGCTTCTTCGATTGTGATTACACCTTCTTTTTTTACTTTTTGCATGGCTTCGGTTATCATTTCACCTACCGCATAGTCGTTGTTTGCCGATATGGCAGCTACTTGTTTTATTTTTTCGTGGCTTTCGCCTACTTCTTTCGATCTTTTTTTAAGGTCTTCTACCACAGTAGCAACAGCCTTGTCTATTCCACGTTTTAAATCCATGGGATTGGCTCCTGCGGTTACATATTTTATTCCGTGGTTGAATATAATTTGCGACAAAACAGTAGCAGTTGTTGTTCCGTCTCCTGCTTGGTCGTTTGTTTTCGATGCTACTTCTTTTACCATTTGAGCACCCATATTTTCAACTGTATTTTCCAATTCAATTTCTTTGGCTACAGTAACGCCGTCTTTTGTTATTTGCGGAGCTCCAAATTTTTTATCAATGATAACATTTCTACCTTTGGGTCCCAATGTTACTTTTACTGCATTTGCTAATGCATCAACTCCTTTTTTTAAATTTTCACGTGCTTCCCAGCTATATAAAATTTCTTTTGCCATAATATTTTTCCCTTTCTTTTATTTTTAAATAATTGCGAAAATATCTGATTCTTTCATAATCAAATAATCATTTCCATCGATATTAATTTCTGTTCCCGAATATTTGCCATAAAGAACAACATCGCCTACTTTTACTGTCATAGGTTCATCTTTTTTTCCTGCACCTACTGCGACTACTGTTCCTTTTTGTGGTTTTTCTTTCGCTGTATCTGGAATAATTATTCCTCCAGTGGTTTTTTGCTCTGCTGGAGCAGGCTCAATTAACACTCTGTCTGATAATGGTTTTACATTTACTTTCATAATTGTATTTTATTTTTATTTTGAAAATTATTTTATTTAATCGTATAATATTTTTTTATGCCTTATCGCTAATAGTATGCCAATTATCGTGTAAATTTTAAAGTTTTAAAACTTTAAAAGACAAAAACAGCTAACTGTCAACACTTTAAAGTATTTACAAATATCATTATCTATATAAATTTAGAATTTAAAAGCGACAATATGTCATGCCAAAACAGGTCTTGTTTTTTTCTTTAAAAAATAATGATTTAATCGCAGATTATGAAGATTAATTATGTATTTTTGCACTTCAATACATTTTATGGGTAAATAACTCGAAAATATATAATAACTATCTATAATACAAAACATATTCAATAATGAAAAAAGTTACATTAATTATTATTTTGAATCTGCTGGTTTGTTCTTTCATATCATTACAAGCCGAAAACACAAAAAAACAAAGAGAAACAAAAAGCGCCAACATCGATAGCTGGGAGGAAATGGGTCCAGATAACGTTGGAGGACGCACCAATGTCATACTTATTGACAAAGATAATAGTTTAAAAATATACGCTGGTTCTGCGGGTGGCGGTCTTTGGATGTCGACAAGCGGAGGTGCTGTGTGGAAAAGGGTAGAATCTTTCCCCGAAACTTCCATATCTGCTATCGCTCAATCGGATGATGGAATATTGTTTGTGGGAACAGGCGAAGGTTTAAATCCTGGATTTGCTGATCCGGGTGTACTATATCCTTTTGGTATTTACGGACGAAATGCTAATTTTGGAATGACAGGAAGTGGCATTTACAAGTCAGTCGGCGATTCTTTCATACAACTTTCAAAAACAACACATTGGGAAGAAATAAACGATTTAGCATACAACGAAAAAAATAAAACTTTATATGCTGCAACCGATTATGGCTTACAAGTTTCGACAGATAACGGTGAAACTTGGACAAATGCAAAAACAGTAGCAAACAATGAATTGGATTTGATTGGAACTCATATAACTACCGCTACAGATGGCACCGCTATATATGTTCAAAGAGACAGAGGTTCTCGCAATGGTTCAGCTTTCATTTCGGATGGAAGTAGCACCACAAATTTTAAACAAGTTGAACTTCCTGAAGATGCAGGGAGTGTGTCATTTGCTTTTGCTCCCTCCGACCCCAATTATTTATACGCAAGTGTAGCCGACAAATGGGGTGCTTTTTTGGGTATATATCAATCAACCAACAAAGGTGATTCATTCAGAGTAATTGTTCCCGGTGGAAGTACTTTGATAGATGCTTTCAATGGAGGTGGTGACTACTGTAACAGTATAATTGTTTTCCCCAACGATCCACATCATATTTTGGTAGGAGGTTATCCTCTTTTATGGGAAGGTATTCAAACGGGAGAAAACTCCTTTTTTGCATTTAATTCGATCCTAAATTTAGCTGGAATACAATCTTTTACATTTGATCCGAAAAATGAAAACAATCTATTTGTAGGCTGTAACATAGGAATAGCTATGGGCAGATACAATGGTTCCTTTTTCCAGTTTAATTTAATGAACAAAAACTATGGAACAGCACAATACACCACTGTTTCGTTTTCTAACGACGATAAAGTTTTAGGAGGAACTCGTGAAAATGGTACCTTGTTTATTACAAAAGAAGGAAACACGGAGGCTTCCGCTGTTCAATTAACTTCTGGATATGCTTCGCAAACAGTACAATCTATGATTAATACCCATGCGTTTTTCTATACCACTACTTACGGCACCTGTTATCGTCAAGCGAGCCTTTCGTCTGATCCTGAGGAAATTAAAGATTGGTTTAGCCGCGATTTAATGCTAGGAGGAACACTAAATCAACATACCAAATGGAGTTACAATGCACTAAAAGCAGCCTGTCGCTCAAGTCAGTATATTTCTCCTATCGCTATGTGGGAATCTATTAATGATCCAAACTCTACAGATACCGTTGTTTTTGTAGCAGATAAAGATTACAAAAAGAATGAGCAAATTTGCGTTCGTAGTAATATCAACAATTATCCCATGTGGACTACAGCACCCAAAGATTTAGAGAAAAAAGAAAGCATAACCTTTACCGATTATGTACAAAATAGATTTTTTGTTGGAGGAGGCGGATTTGTTTCTACTGGTTTGATAGGAGCACCTGTGTTTATGACCAAATCAGCATTGAACTTTACAGCACCTCCCGTTTGGTATCGTGTGTTTTTCACAGGAGATACAACCGAACAAGTAACGAATTTATGCATTTCAGAAGATGGAAATCATTTATTTGTTTCAACATTTAGCTCAAGTTCAGCCAGTCATAACATTTACAGAGTCAGCGGATTTGACTTAGCCAGAGATTCTATGACCCTATCGTATGGAAGACCTACTTCAAGTGGAAACGTTATCGAAAATCCTAATTGCTTATTAGATGCAGAAAAAATATATTCAACTAACAGCTTTATTTCATCTATAAATTTACATCCTAAAAATAATGATGTTCTTGTAGTAACCATAGGAGGTAACAACTTAGAGCCACATATATATGCATCTACAAATGCAACTTCTGCATCATCAGGAAACCTTTTAGACATAGAAGATAATCCTAAGGAAGGAAGTGGACTTCCCGATGGAAAAACTCCTATCTACACAGCTTTAATCGAAATGACAGATACAAATATAGCTTTCGTAGGTACCGAAAAAGGTGTTTATATGACTGAAAACTTCTCATCGAACAATCCTACTTGGGTTGAAGCAAACAATGGTATAGGAACTAAAACTCCTGTATTTATGATTAAACAGCAAACTAAAAACTATCCCGATGACTATGCTATATTTTATGGTGAAGATACCAACGATATTGTGAAACTCGAATTTAAAGGAGTTAAAAATGCGGGATGTATTTATGCTGCAACCTACGGAAGAGGCATATTCAAAAATGAAACCTATCAATTGCCTGGAACCTCTATTGTAGAAAGATCTGTTAATAAAAAATCATACGATGTAAGTATATTTCCTAATCCTGCAAGAGATGAGGCAAAAATAAAATATACTTTAGCCGATAAAGCTAACAACCTCACCTTGTCTTTGTATGACATTACAGGGAAAAAAATATTTACACAAAACATAGGCAGTCGTTTACAAGGAGACAACATTGAAATAATACAGTGTAACACGCTGCAAAATGGCTTATATTTTATTACTATTCAAGGAGATAACCTACGATTTACATCAAAGCTAATTATTTCTAAATAAAATAAAAATAATAATATTCATGAAAAAACTTTGTTTATATGTGATAGCTGTAGCTATTACCTTTGGTTCGTTTGCTCAAAATGTTCCTTTAAAAACGGCAGAAATCATTGCAACTAACTTTTTAGCTCATCAAAAAGGAAAAATCCAAAAAAACAACTCTTTAATAGTTAAAGATATTCATACTGAAATAGATAAAGGCAATACCCTTTATCATATTGTTTCCTACGAAGAAGGTGGTTTTGTTGTTGTTTCGGGTAATTATACCATGTCGCCTGTTTTGGCTTATTCCACCGAAAATCAAATTAATACTGAATCTTTAAATCCAGCATTGAAAATGTGGATAGAATCTCATTATAACGATGTTTCGGAAATGCATTCAGAAAAAGTAATTCAAAAACAGTGGAACAATATACTTGAAAACAACATTCCTATTCGAAAAACTGGAGATAAAATAGGACCTTTAACAACCAGTACGTGGAATCAAGATCGCTATTACAACGCATATTGTCCTGAAGATTTAGATGTAACTGGCGAAATAGGAGGGAGTTATGACAATCACGTTCCTAACGGATGTGTAGCTGTGGCTATGTCCCAAATCATGTACTATCATAGATTTCCCCTTGCGGGCGTAAGTTCGTATAGTTATGTATCGCCTTACGGTAGATTGACTGCCAATTTTGCAGAGGCTTACTATAACTACAACGCCATGGCTGATATAGCAACAGGCTATAGCGATGCTATGGCATTATTGATTCTTCATTGTGGCATTGCTGTTGAGATGAATTATAGCCCAACAGGTTCTAGTTCGCAAACCCACAAAGCAAGAACAGCTATGGTGGGGTATTTTAATTATTCTACAACCTCTCGTTTTGAGAGAAAAGAAGCCTACAATGACTCTATATGGATTTCAAAAATAGTACAAAGCATTAGTAATAGATTGCCCATTATTTATTCAGCTTCCAAAGAAAATGCAAGAGCAGGACATGCATGGGTTTGTGATGGATACGACATCGTTAGCGATACCTCTGCTTACCTTCATTTCAATTGGGGTTGGGGAGCAAAAGGAGGTAATGGATGGTTTTTGTCAACAACCAACAACGGCTATATAGTAGGAGAAGATGCTATTTTTGGACTTGAACCCAAAGTAACATTATCCGACTGTGTTCAAGACACATTGACTGCGACATACGGTTCATTTGCAAGCAATCATCCAACTAAAAACTATATTAATAATGCTAATTGTTCGTGGCTCATATCTACTCCCAATGCAACAAGCATTAGTTTAAATGTTTCAGCTTTTTCTACAGAATTAGACAATGATGTAGTTACCATTTATGCTGGAAACTCAACTTCAGATCCTATTGTTTACCAAATATCGGGCGATACCATACAAAAAGGAACTGTTATAAATGTTGATGCCTCTGAAGTTTTTATAACACTTACATCCAACGATAGTGTAACAAGTACAGGGTTTGTGTTTAATTATACAGCAACATTATCCAATCCAAACTATTGTAATACCAATATCGACCCAGGAACACCTAATGTTCTAAGTGCTTCCAATGGAACTCTTACCAACGGAAGTGGAAACGACAACTACGCCAACAGCAATGCATGTTATTGGAGAATTGAACCCAAAAATGCAAGTGGAGTATGGGTAGATGTTACCAAGTTTGCTCTTGAAAGAGGCGATGAATTAAGTATTTATGCTCATGACCACAAATTTATTCAAGGAGTTAAATTTACCGATCGTATAGCCAGATATACCATTGACAACCCTCCAACAGGAATGGTATCAACCAATAAAGAAAAAATATACATAATGTTCCGCTCCGATAACGACCTTAACGATAAAGGATGGACGTTGAAATGGGGAACCGATGTAAGCATCAGCGAACAAGTTTCGGGAATTTCATCCTTATCAATATATCCAAATCCAGCTAATGACTTCG
>JAAYRN010000011.1 GCA_012518765.1 Bacteroidales bacterium | reverse complement strand
TTTCTTTTTGTGTGATTTTGCATTTATTTAGATTTTTTAGACATCATTTCGTCTTTTTAATATGCTTGCGCTCACACCTACGTTTCTTAATATACTTCTTGAAAAATCTATTTTCATTATTTTATACTACTCTTATTTAGCGGGAAAACCCGCTAAATATCATTTAACACCTCCCACACATAAGATGCTTTTTGCCTTCCTATAAAATGGGGGGGGTGATAATCAACGCTTTACACACAAAAAAGCGTTCTATTTTTTTACATAAACCTAAAAGAAGAAATACAGATTTAGCCCTCACATTTTCATACAAACATCCTAATGATGTTTTAAAGAATAGGATAAGCAAATTGTTTGTTGCTCTCATGGCTATTTGATTTAGGTTTTTCAAATGCAAATATATACTATTTTTACATATAAAATTACAAAAAAGAAAAAAAATTGAAAATTTTGGTTTTACAAAAACGAGGAACTAAACTATATTCCTATTTCTTCTACCTGTAATATTTCTTTAGTATCCTCATCAATCACATAAGCTATGATGTCGCATTTATCTAACTTCCACGATTTTCCTTTTAAATAAAGCGTATGCCCTTTGATAAGGCTTTCGTCTTTTTTAAACGGTACTTCTTGGGTTGCAACTCTGCTCCCTTCTATGGGTCCTATGTGCGTACGCAATACATGTTTATGTTGATAATCCAATATATCGGGAGTAGAGCCAATGAGTGATGAGTTGTTTTTTTGAGCGGAAACTAATCCGTTTTCAGTCAACATAATATACAGTTTCAAATTTCTATTTATATCGATAAAGGAAGTTATTTTCACAAAAACATTGATAGAATCAACACACCTGGCAGAGGTTAAAATTTGTATGCCCATACAAGGAGTTTGACGTAAAACTTTAGCCATATTTGTTTTCCACTGCGTGCGTCCCATTACTCTGTTTCCATCAAAAACTTTCCGACTAATCATTCCTTTGGGCAAACCCTCAACTGCAAATTCCGTTGCAATAGCATCGCCTATTTCGGTTCTATAATCGGCTTCGTAGGGAGAAGGTTGGGGTCGAGCTTGCCCGCTTGTGTGTATTGCCATTACGACCAAGGTATCGCCCATTTCATTTTTCAATTCGTCTGCAATCACATGAGCTTGAGGACAATTTACACATAAATGAGCGGTAAAATCTTCTAATAAATATTTTTGAATCACCTGAGTCAGTGCAGGAAAATCGGGTGTATCGAGTTTATATTCACGCGTAATATAGGGTTTATCAATTTTATCACAATTAAAGGTTAAAAACACAAAGGATAAAAGAATGCTATAAAAAAATATTTTTTTCATACTTTATTTTTTTTTAAAAACTTGTAACAACAGATAAATTACATCCATAAGATGCTGGCACCACACGACAAACACCTCCTACACATAGGATTCCTTCGTATTGTTTCCCAAAGCTCAAGGTAAATTTCGAGGTTTTATGCACAAAAGAAGTAGCTACATTGTAATAATGTACTTGTTTTTCTTTCACTGGATTGCCATAATTCCATCTATCTAATACCGAAAAAAACCAACGGGGAGCTATGGAATATTCCAATTGTGCATACACCCAATTGCCCTTATCTTGTTTGGTGTTCATGTGTTGCAATTCCAAACGCAAAGCGTTTGTATTGTCTATTTTCCAAGTCAAATCTGCTATAACGGAATGGGCATGTACATTGGGATCGCCAGTATGTCCTTCTATTACTTCTATGTTGTAATTAAGGTATACGTAACTAAGTATCAATTTCCATGACTTATGAAGGCGGCGACTTATTTCAATATTAAAATCTTCGAAAAACACGAGTTTTCCAAATGTAAAAAATGGAGATGTATATCCGTCTGTTCCGCTCATATCTATCAATTCATCAGGCAGTAAGGCATCGGATACATATTGTTTTTTCACTTCATGTATGCGTGAATAGTTCAATAAAATATCGGTACCGTAACGCCCTCCTATTTTGGTTCTCCTGGGTATTTTATAGTTTATTTCTGCTTGAAAACCTATTTGTTCTACAGGCTGAGACGAATAAGCATACATAGACGGCAAAGCATAAGAATGTTCGCGTGTAAGCGTAGGTATATAATTGATTATATTGTTGTTAGATACTGCATTTCGCTTAGTTCTAAAATCAAAATTATCGGTACGTAAAGCTGTTAAAAACACACCCAAGCCCCGCATGGAATAAGAAGCGGTAAGCAATAAAGCTTCTCCATGTTTGTAAATCATATCGTTAGCGGCTGAAGGGTCGTTACATTTCCAAGCGTATTCACCTTGTAAGTCAAAATTAGCATAGCCAAAATTCAAACGTCCTGCGGCTGCTCCCACGTTTTGAGGTAGTTTATAATCGGGGTCATCGTCTTTTTCAAATTTACTTACAAAAGATCCACCTATGCTTAAACGAAAATCTGATTCATTGATTTTAGTAAATATTTCTGTAAATGAAACATTGGCATCAATTCCCCTCACCTGCCCTTCGGCTGTAAACAAATTACGCTGTTTGCCCCAAACTCCTATAATATCAACACCTTTATAAGGTTTAGCTTTTACTTTTATTCCTTGAGTAGCATTGTCGTAACCTAAATTACGAGCCTCGTAAGAGCGATAAATCAATCCACTTCCAAACTGTTCATAAAAACTACCCACCACCACTTCGACATACTCGTGATTATAGGCTGCAAAATAATGAGGAATACCACTTCCAACATAATTTATTTTTTCAAAATCAATCAGGGGCCATTCGTAATTTTCATAACGAATACCCGCCGAAAAACCTCCGTTTACATAATTGATATTGGCATATCCATTGGCTCTGATTCTGTTCTCTATTTCTTCAGCTCCTATGATGCTATCGGGTATATAATACTGAGCATCAAACTGTATGTTTCCACTAATTTTTCCTTTACTCAGTAAACTTCCTTGTCCGAATGCAGAAAAACATCCCAAAACAAAAGCAAGACAAATTAATTTATATTGTTTCATCTGTGATTATTTTTCTACTTCAATAAGTTTTTTTACAATTTCTATGTATTCTCTTTCCACTCCCGGAGCATAGGACGCATGCTGCCAAACTACTTCATTGTTGCCATTTAACACAAAAGTATGGGGAATGTCATTTACATTCATAGCTCGTTTAAAATCCTGATTTTCATCTAATAAAACCTCATAATCCCAACTATTTCCATTCACCAAAGGTTTTACCTTAGCACTTGAACGCGTGTCGTCAATAGAAACAATGTATATTTTTACTCCTGTTTCGTCTTGCCAATCGTCGTATTCTTCGGCTATTGACTTCAATTCCACCATACAAGGCTTACACCAAGTAGCAAAAAAACAAAGAATAATAGGCTTACCGTCGTTGTCAATATCTTTGGTGTTAAAACTTTTTCCATCTATGGTTTTAATGGTAACATTGGGCAAGGGAAAGGTTTTAACTTCTTGAGTTTCTTGTGCTATAGAAAAAGAAGTTATGCAAGCAAACAGTATTGTAAAAATTACTTTTTTCATCTCATGTATTTTTTATGATTATGGAATGCAAATGTATAATATTTTTTTAAATCTTTTCATATTAAACATTCTTTTATTACAGTATGTGCAAAAACTATGCTCTTTTTAAAAACTATTTCTTATGACTTTTTTCTTTAAAAACTTCCAACGATTTTTTTATCATGCTATCTTCTTGATTGATAATCTGATAGAAACCTACAGCATTGTATAAATTTCGAGCTATATAGGCTTTTGTCCATTTTTGAATTAGTTTTTTAGCATAAGGATTTATTTCATTTGAAGCAATTCCTTGTTTCTCTGCCTTTTGTATGATTTGTTGTAATATATTTTCCGTTATAACAAAATGAGAATCAAACTCTTCTACGGTTTTAAAACGACTCAATTGTTTCCGATGTTGGTCAACGTATTCCATTGCAAAATTGAACAAAATACCCTGATTAGCAATCTTATTAAAATAAACAACCTTATTTGACTTTTCAACGGGAATAAAAATATCGGGCATAATACCACCTCCACCATATACCGTGCGTCCGCCCGCTGTTTTATATTTCAAGGTATCGATAAATTTTACACTATCGGCATTATCCATTTCGCCTCTGTCATAGCGATTTAGTATATCGATATAATAATTTTCAAGGGAAATATTATCAAAAGGTTTTTGAATGCAACGTCCGCTAGGAGTAAAATATCGGGCTACTGTCAACATCACTTCGGAGCTGTCGCTCAAATAATACTGACGCTGTACCAAGCCTTTACCAAACGACCTACGACCAATAACCACTCCTCTGTCGTGGTCTTGGATGGCTCCCGCCACTATCTCACTCGCCGATGCCGACCACTCGTCAATCAACACCACTATTTTTTGTTCTTCTTTTTCAAAAATTCCTCTTGTTCTGGCTCTATACTCTTCTTTACCAACATATTTACCATCGGTGTAAACTATTAATTTATTCTTTGATAAAAACTGGTCGCATATTTCAATAGCCGCTCCCAAAAAACCGCCGGGATTGCCACGCAAATCGAGAATCAAATTTTTCATATTTTGTTTTTTCAAGGTTTGTAAGGCTCGCATAAATTCCTGCCCTGTAGTAATGGTAAAATTATCCACTAACATATAAGCCGTTTCCTTGTCAAGCATATAAAAAACACTAATACTTTCAAGGGGAATTTTATCTCGAACTATTTCGTACTCAAGCAATTTATCAATACCTGAACGCAAAATACTAACTTTTACCTTACTGCCTTTTTTGCCCCGTAATTTACTTATTATTTCTTCGTTTTTGATTTTAACTCCGGCTATATTTTCTCCGTCCACCTTGAGGATTTTATCGCCCGCCAACAAGCCTATTTTATGCGAAGGTCCGTCGGGAACTACATTGACAATAAGCAAGGTGTCGTTTAACATATTAAACTGTATACCAATACCATTAAACTGACCAAAGAGCATTTCATCGTAACGCTGCGAGTTTTCTCGCGTAATGTAAGAGGAATGGGGGTCTAAAGATGCCAAAAACGACTGAATAGCATCGTCGTTAACTTTTTCCGCATCTATTTCTTCAAAATAATATTTTCGAACCAAATCAACAACTTCACCTATTTTACCATTTGTCAGATAGTTAATTTTCATTTTAGTTTGCTTAGGAATGAGAAACATACCCATCAGCAAACCTATTGCCATAGCTACAGACACATAAAATGGAATGTAATTGCGTCTTCTTATTTTTTTTATTTTTTCTTCTTCCATGCTCTTAATCGCCTTTCTGAAATTAACTCAAAAGATTGATTTTTATTTTAAAGCAGGTTCATCTATTTAATTTAAAACAACGTTTTTAGCCACCTAAAATATATGCTCCCCATAAAAATCAATGTATTTTTTATCCCTTGTGTGTAGTCAAAAAAAATTATGTACATTTGCATTCTTAGTTTTTAATCGTTCTGTCATTTATGTACAAGGCAAAAAAACACGGTATCATTCTTTTGTTTTTATTGGCAAATTCATTGCTTTTTGCTCAACTCAAATTTGCTGATAGTAAAACTATTAACGAGTTTTTAAGAACAAAAACTTACATCGTTTTGGAAGATGTTATGTTTTCCGATTTCAATACTGCTATCAACAAAGCAGCAAAAAAACACTGGAAAATAACACCTTATGAAATCATTAATCTAAAAAAATACGAACAACTTAACAAAAATCCCAAATACTCGTTTTTGATAGTTAGCATAGGTGAAATTAC
>JAAYRN010000147.1 GCA_012518765.1 Bacteroidales bacterium | reverse complement strand
ATACGTAGATTAGTAGATCTTGGTAGTTTGAAACATCAGATGGTTTACCACAAACACCTCTTGTAACACAACCGGTATTTTGTGCTGTTTCTTGACATTGTGAACAAAACATTGTACTCATATTCTTTATTTTTATAAATTTTAAATTCAAAACAAAAGTATACAATGTAAGGCATGTTTTTTGTAATCTATGTTACAGAAAAACCAAAAAGATGATAGAAAATAAAATAATAGCTTCTAAATTGTTTCAAGGAATTGATACAAAGCAAGTAAGACAGATTTTAGATAGTGTCAGGTACACAAAAAAAACCTATAGTAAGGATTCAATCATTGTTTTTCAAAACGATATTTGTGTCAATGTGGTGATATTATACAGCGGGGATGCGGTTGCTGAAAAAATTAATTACGGCGGGAAGGTCGAAATTGTAGAAGAATTTACAGCTCCCAGCATTTTGGCACCTGCCTTTGTATATATTGAAGATAATCGTTTTCCTGTAAGTGTTTATGCTACAAATAAATGTGAGGTTTTATTTATTCCACGAGACGATTTTATGAATGTAATGCAACGGAATACTCAGGTGCTGATTAATTTTCTTCAAATAATATCTGAGCAAACTTATTTTTTAAACAAAAAGTTGAATATTTACAAATTGAGTTTGAAAGGAAAAATAGCCGATTACTTGTTGACACAAATGAAAATACACGAAAAAGATACGTTTAATATGGTTTCTCATCAACGCTTAGCCGATTTATTAGGAGTAGCCAGACCTTCACTATCAAGAACTTTGACTGAAATGCAAAAAGATAAAACTATTTTAATAGATAAAAAGAAAGTAAAAATACTTATTCCTCAGGCTTTACGTAAATTAGCTGAATAACAACAACTTACTTCAATGATAACAATAGATGATTTTTATTAAAAATAGCAAGTGAGGGTACGGATTGTTTTTGTATTTTTGTGTTTCGTTAAAAACAGATATTTATGAATGTATTATTTTTATTATTGGGATTGGGAGTAGGCTTACTGTCTACAATTATTTTATTTATTGTACATCAGCGACAAACTAAGGAGTTGAAACAACAAACAGAAGAAATTATACCTCTTAAAGCGACACAAGAAGCCCTAAAAAGTCGCATGGAAGATTATCAGCAGGAAAACAACGAGTATAAATCAGTTATTGAAGAAAAAAATACTGAAATACAAAATCATATACGTATTGCCGAGCAATACAAGACACAAGTTTCGGCTTTAGAAGAAAAATTAAACACCCAAAAAGAAGAAATTACCTCTTTACGGGAAGAATTAAACAAGGAATTTAAACTCTTAGCCAATGAGATTTTAGAAGAAAAAACAAAGAAATTTTCAGAACTGAACGAAGAAAAAATAGGAAATATTCTGAATCCTTTGAAAGAAAAAATCCAACATTTCGAGAAAAAAGTAGACGAAACCTATAATAACGAAACCAGAGAAAAAGCCAGTTTGAGAGAAGAATTAAAAAGTATCATTAATATTAATCGTCAAATGAGCGAAGATGCTCAAAAATTAACTTCGGCACTGAAGGGAGATAGCAAAATACAAGGCGATTGGGGCGAATTACAATTGGAGCTTTTATTAGAAAAATCAGGATTGATAAAGGGGGTGCATTTCGATGCACAACAAAGTTTTAGAACAGATGAGGGAAATTTGCTACGACCCGATTATATTATTAATTTGCCTGAAAATAAGAACTTTATTATTGATAGTAAAGTTTCGTTGACGGCTTACGAACGTTATTACAATACGGAAGACAGCGATGAGAAAAATTTGTTTTTAAAACAACACCTAACAAGTGTAAATCAACATATTCAAGATTTGGGAAGTAAAAATTATTCCATGATCCATCAAATAAATACTCCCGATTTTGTGTTTTTATATTTTGCCCTTGAACCGGCGTTAACTTTGGCTTTGCAACATGATAATACATTGTTTGATAAGGCTTTGAATAAAAACATTGTATTGGTTTCCAATTCTACTTTATTAGCAAGTATGCGTACAGTTTCTTTTATTTGGAAACAAGAAAACCAAAAACAAAACGTAGTGGAAATAGCCAAAGAAAGTGGATTGCTTTATGATAAATTTGCTAATTTCACCGAAGACTTACTTGACTTGGGAAAATCGTTGGAAACATCTAAGAAAAACTACGATTTAGCTATGAATAAATTAGTTACGTCTACCAAAAAAGGTGATACCATTGTAGGTAGGGTCGAAAAATTAAAAACATTAGGAGCCAACGCTTCAAAAAGTATTAATCAAGCTCTGATTAATAGAGTGGATAGCAACGAGGAATTATTGTTAGAATAAAATCCTTACAATTTTTATATATGGTGTAGTAGATTTTTGTACATTTGCAATCTGAAATATATACATATGAAAAATATCATAAGCGTAATTTTAAGTTGTTTGTTTTTAGTCGTTTCTGCCAATTCTGTCGATTCCATTACTGCTAAAAATATAGCTGTTTCTTTTTTTCAAACACACCTCTCCCATAAAACACAAAAATCGAATATTGAAATTTCATTGGCATACAAAGCTACATCGCAACGAAAATCTAATGAAAATCAAGCATACTATTACATTTTTAATGCCAATAATAATGCTTATGTGATAGTTACAGGCACTAATCGCACCCTGCCTATTTTGGGTTATTCTTTTGAAAGCAGTTTTAACCCTAATCAGATTCCAGATAATGTATTGAATTTTTTATACGAATACGAACGCGAAATAGATTATATATTGACACACAATATCAGTGCAAGCACTGAAACGCAACAAGCATGGAATGATTTGAATAATAAGGATATATCCATACAGAAAAATATTAAATCATCGGTAGCTCCTTTGGTAAATACTAAGTGGAGTCAGTCGCCTTATTACAATGCCGCATGTCCTTACGATTCAAAAACCAAGAGGAGGGCAGTAACAGGTTGTGTTGCTACAACAATGGCTCAAGTTATTAAATATTGGGAATTTCCTCAAATAGGTTATAGCGACCATTCGTATGTACATTATTACTTTGGGGAATTGAGTGCCGATTTTAAAAATACAACCTATCGCTATGATTTAATGCCACATACACTAAACTCTCAAACAACTTCCGATTCGGTAAACGCAGTAGCTACACTTATTTACCATTGTGGAGTAGCTGTTGAAATGGATTACGGTGTAGATGCAAGTGGTGCCTATATAGATGAATTTACTGTGGGCAAACAATCAGCCGAATATGCCATGCGTATCTACTATGGTTATTCCGATGTCAAAAGTACCTCGCGTTATGCTTTGGGCAATATTGCTTGGACTAATCTATTAAAAAAAGAGTTAAGTGAAGGAAGACCACTCATTTACAGAGGGCAAGGAGATGGGGGAGGGCATGCCTTTGTTTGCGATGGATACGATGCAAACGATTATTTTCATTTCAACTGGGGATGGAACGGCTCTTACGATGGATATTTTATATTAAACAGCTTAAATCCAGGTCCCTATTATGATTTTACAAGTTATCAAGGAGCAGTATATAACATATATCCTCCTAATAAATCGGGAGATTTTCACTTAGTGTTATATAGTGATTTACAATTATCAACATCAACATTGGATTGTGAAGAACCTTTTTCATTGACAACAAAAATATTAAACAATGGAGAGTACGATTTTCAGGGAGATTTAAAAATTTCCATTTTAAATGGCGCTGGACACGAAATGGCACAAATGGAAATACTTGAAAATCAATCAATACAACCGAATGCAGATACTTTAATTGCATTTCAATCCGAAGGTATTGGTGGAATATCTACAGGAGCTTATAAGGTGAAAGTTTATTATCGTAAAACAAACGACACCCTTTGGAATCCAGTAGTTAATATAGGTAGTTATGTCAACGAGGCTGTATTACGATTTGAGGGCGAAGTTGTTGCTTTTACCGATAGTGTGTCGGATGTTGAATCCCAATCGGCGAGATTATATGCTTCATTTACAAAAGGTTGTGCCTCTGTTGTCGATAAAGGTTTTAAATGGAAAAAAGAATATGAACAGTCGTACAATACTGTATTTGTGGAAGATTCACTTTTTGTTTTTCAATTGTCAAACTTAGAGTCCAATACAACATATAAAGTGAGAGCCTATGTAACCACTTATGCTTCTAATACATACGGAACTATACATGGAGAGGAAATAAGTTTTACCACTACGCCCATGGGGGTTGAAAATATAGAAACTGTGGATGTTAATTTATTTCCTAATCCAGCAAAAGATTGTTTTTATATTACAGTGGGTGATGGGATAAAAGTAAATAAAATAAAGATTATTAACGTTTTAGGTGGTGTTGTTTTGTCTGTAATTCCTACACAGGACATTATACACATTCACACAAATCATCTTGCTTCGGGTATGTATTATGTACATATTTACACCAATTTATCGGTTATACGCAAGAAGGTGTATGTAGAGTAGTCTTTTATTGTTGTTGTATGCTGCTATTGGCTACTATAACCTTGGCTTTCATTGATTCTTTGAAGTCCATCAACTTGTTGTAAACCTGTTTATTTCCCGTGCCTATTATTTGGGTAGCAAGTATGGCGGCGTTGCGTGCGCCGTTGAGAGCAACTGTAGCAACGGGTATGCCGGATGGCATTTGCAAGATAGACAACACAGAATCCCAGCCATCTATAGAGTTTGAAGACTTAATAGGAACTCCTATTACAGGAATAGAAGTAAATGCGGCGACAACTCCGGGTAAATGAGCAGCTCCACCAGCAGCAGCTATAATAACTTGTACTCCTCTTTTCTTTGCTTTTTTGGCGAAATCCATTACTAATTCCGGTGTCCTATGTGCCGAAAGTGCCTGTATTTCATACCCTATTTCAAATTCTTTTAAAAATGTTACTGCTTCTTCCATGATAGGTAAATCGGAAGTGCTTCCCATGATTATACTTACTAAAGGCTTCATATTTTTGGTGTTTTTTGTTAAAGTACAAAAGTATATATTTTTTATATGCTATTTTATCTACAAAGATTTAAAATTGATTTTTATTAGAATCCAAAATACCAATTAGCTACAGAAAAATAAATTAATACACCGCTAATGTCTGAAATAGAGGTGATTAAAGGAGCACTTGCAGCAGCGGGGTCCATTTTGAATTTAGTAAAAATAAAAGGTAATAACATACCTATCAAACTTCCCGTAATGACTATTAAAATCATGGTGAAAGATACAACAAGAATAACTTCAGGAGCTCTAAATTTAGCCACCATAGCTACTCCAACTGCCATGGTAATTCCCAATAATAAGGAAACCAACAGCTCTTTGGAAATTAATTTATACCAATCAGATAATTTCACTTCTCCCACAGCTAAGGAACGTATCATTAAAGTAGCTGATTGAGAACCAGCATTTCCTGCACTATCTATTAAGAGAGGTAAAAAGAAAATAAGAGACACCATGGATTGAATCAGGTTTTCAAAATTAGAGATAGCTGCTCCTGAAAATATATTTATAAAAACTAAAATCAAAAGCCAAAACACCCTGTTTTTATATAGGTTAAATACACTTGCTTTTAGGGGATTAGCTATTGCCGACTGAAAAGATCCAAATTTGTGAAAGTCTTCCGTAGATTCCTCTTCAACAACATCCATAATGTCGTCGATGGTAATAATTCCAATTAATATACCTTCGGCATTTAAAACAGGAAGGGCAACTCTATCGTAATCTTTAAATGTTTTAATAGCAGTTTCTTGGTCATCAAAAGCATTGAGTGCAACAAAATGTCCATCGGTTAACTCTTCCACTTGTTGTTGCGGAGAGGCAAGTAAAATGTCTTTGATTTTAAGGTCATCAATTAGTTTCCATTCATTGTCAACAACATATATAACATTTAGAGTTTCAGAATCTTTACCGTATTTTCTAATGTGTTCAAAAGTGTGTTCAACCGTATCGGTTGGCTTAACAGCTACGTATTCGGGAGTCATCAATCGTCCGATACTATCTTCGGGGTATCCTAAAAGTTGAACGGCAATTATTCTTTCTTCAGGACTTAATAATTGAATCAAACGCTGTGTAACGGTTCCAGGCAGTTCTTCAAAAAAAGCTGTTCTGTCGTCAGGTTCAATGTCGTTGATTAAATTTGATAGTTTTTTTCCATTTTGAGCTAAATCTTCAATGATTTGTTCTTGTTTTTCAAACGATAAGAGTTGAAACACCTCCTTAGAGAGTTGTCTACTTAATAATCGAAACAATATGATTTCTTTATCGTCTGATATGTCTTCAATTAGAGCGGCTAATTGAACAACATCTAATTCATTTAATGAACTTTTGAGCTTTCTCCATTCCTTATTCTCAATGAGTTCACAGAATTTTTTTTCTATGTCAGCCATATTTTACCTCCTTACTTTTAAGATACTGTAAGGAGATACAGAGTCTCTTACAAATATCTATACTTGTTTTAAACTACTACAATACGGGTCTTCGTCCATTTTAATACTAAGTTTCTGTTAATTTTTGATTTATAAATAGATTTGTTGTTGGATAATCCATGTACTTGTTGCAATTTTTTTAAAATGAGCAATGAATGCTTTTTGTTGATTGTTTACTGCCATAATTCTGCAAATTATTATTTTTTACATGTGCCTGATTATCATAAATTATTTCGTGAGAAATAAGATTCGCAAAGGTACAACTTTTTTCCTAACCAAATATGTTTGTTTTCTAAATTTATCTTAGAATATTTCAGCAATCATACATCTGGCACTACCACCTCCATATTTTTCTATGGTAGGGATTTCACAGATTAACAATTTGAAATTGCTTTCTAATTTTTCAATTTGTTCTTTGGTAAGTGATTGATGGGCTGAGGATGAAAGTGCTAAAAAAGATTCATTATCTTTATTTTTCAATTGAAGCATATTACCCGAAAATTGATTCATTTGATATTCAGTTATTTCAAATACTTCTTTTCCCGATTTTTCTATAGTACGTATAAGCATTTTTCGTTCTTCTTTGTCCCTAACTACATCTAAGCAAATGATTACATATTTATCTGTAACACACATAACTACATTGGTGTGATAAATGGGATGTAGTTTGTCGTTTTTCTTTTGCGTTGCGTTGTATATTACGGCTTGATATCCATTATCTTCACAAAATTTTTGAAATAAATCT
>JAAYRN010000146.1 GCA_012518765.1 Bacteroidales bacterium | reverse complement strand
GAGAGCTAAGCCTTGTGTCGCCATTGAAAGATATAGAAAACGGAAGTACGGTTAAATAAGTATGCCACTCATCGGATTAGAAAATATTGAAAACATCGGAACGTTAGGACTTTGGAAAATTAAAGAAAGCGAAGAAATCCTATTGAAACTACGGCAATTGCCTGCCAAAGAAAAAGAAGAAATCAATTCTTTAAAAAATAGCAAAAAACGCAGACAACGTTTGGCTTACCGCATATTGCTTAAAGAAATACTTCAAAAAGATTTTACCCTTTCTTACAATACCCAAGGCAAGCCTTTTATCGATAATGAAACGCTTTATTTTTCCGTATCTCATTCCGACGAATACGCCGCTGTGCTGCTTTCTCATACCCATTTAGTAGGCGTAGATATTGAAAAAATATCCCAACGCATGCCCGCCCTCGCCTCCCGTTTTTTAACTCCTAAAGAAATGAATGAGATTGATTTGCAAAACATTGACCTACTGCATATTTATTGGGGAGCTAAGGAATGTTTGTATAAAATGTATTCCGAAAAAACGCCCCTATTTAGCAAACATCTCACGTTGAAAAAGTTTGATATATTAAAACAAAACCACAGTATAGCTCATCTATCTATGGAAGATTTAAAGGCAGAATACAGGCTGTTTTTCCGAAAAATAGAAGACTATATGTTGGTGTATGTATATTGAAAATCAAATAATTAATAATCTAAATACTATATATTATGAATATTTGTTGGCTTACAATCTATGTGAACGACATGGAAGCATCTTTAAAGTTTTACACAGAAATTATGGGTATGAGTGTGTTACACTCTTTTAGTCCTAAGTCGGGTATGGAAATTTATTTTTTAAACACTGGTAGCATTCAATTAGAATTGATTTATGACTCTGAAAATAAAAATATTACCTACGGAAAAGATATATCCGTTGGTTTTGAAACCGCATCGCTTACCGACAAAATCAAGGAATTAAAAGAAAAAGGGATACAATCCATTGTTGGACCCATAAGCCCCACTCCTACTGTTTCTTTTATCTATATTACCGACCCTAATGGGTTAAAAACACAGATAGTGGAAAAGAAGTAACAATAGAGAAATAGAACATTTTTCATAATTATGATACACAAACCTATCTTCAAACTGTTTGGAAGCTACTTTTGGAGTAAATTAAAAAAAATGTCGCATTGACGAAGTCAGGAAGTAATTAAATCCTACCTCCCTAACCGATACAATGAACTATTTCCCGAAATAATAGAAAGTGTGCCTTTCTGTTCATTCCAAAAATAAGCACTAAATAATAGATTATCTGATGGTTTAATAGTATCTATCGAGAATAAAAAATGTATTTTTCCGTTCTTTTCGATAAAATTTAGGCTTTCCCAAAGAATGCTTTCATTCGTTGTTGTATTTCTCACTTCTACAACCAAATGAGGAATATTTGACGGAAAAGAAGTATATTGTTTGGCTGAAAAATCGAAATAATAAAATCCTGTTTTTTGCAGTGCTTGCTGATGGATGATATTATAAAATTCAGTTTGCTTATTTATCTGATAATCATATTGAAAAGGCTGAACAACCATATTTATATCAGCATATTTGCGATACAATTGTTCCGAGATTAACTTATTATTATTGCATACATATTTATTTAATAGTGTAAAATCGGAAGCTACCGAATTTAACAAAGATTTAATAGAATCGTTTTTTAGAGGTTGCAATTGAAATTGGCTATCCACTTTATACAAATAATCTTTTTGCGACAAGAAATAATCTTCAAATAAAATATCCGTAGTCAACCGCCCTTGTGTCATAAAAATAAATGCTTGCAGATTACGAAAATGTGTACAAGTATCTAAAATTTTGCCTATGAAAGCATTTTCAGCAGGAACATCAATATGATTACGATTACTTAAAAAAGACAGCAAAGTCGGGACGATATCAAGGTGAGAATTAACACTATGAAACACTTTGGGCTGTTTCAACAACGAAGAATATATGATGAGTGGGACATGATATTTTTCCAATTCACTTACCATAGGAATATGGCTCATATTATGGTCTCCGGTAATAATAAAAATGGTGTTTTCAAATTCGGGACGTTGTCGATAACCGTTTATTAACATGTTTAAAGCATCATCTGTAAAAAGAATGGACGCAAAATAGTCCTTGTATTTTTTGATAAGTTGTTTGTTTTTTTTGGAGATGGACAAATTTAAAACCGCATTGATTTTAGCATCATATTTTTCTTTTTCGCTGATAATAAAAGGTGGGTGCATACTTCCTGTATAAATAAAATCAATACGAGGAGATATAGGCAGACTATCAATTACTTCCAAGATTCTTCTCACTAAATCTTTATCATCATACCCCCAAAAATAATCATCTACCATTATTTTTTTATATTTTTCAGGAAACGTATAGGCATGTTCTATACGATTGATTCCGTTGCGATTGAAGAAATCTTTAGCTTGGTCAAACCAACTCGGTTGCCCATAGAAAAATGTGGAATAATAGTCATATTTTCCCAATATATTGATTAACGAAAAATGATATAAATCGCTGTTGGTGAATGTAAAACCTTTTTCCGCATAAGGAGTAGAAGCAAGAATAGACGGAATAGCCCCATACGAGCGTTCTGTGGTAGATAAAACATTTTTCCAATATAAACTTTTTGACGCTAAATCCGAAAGAAAAGGCATAAATTCTACATCTAAATAATTGCCAATAAAACGATTACCCAATCCTTCTACCAAGATAATTACAATATTCGGCAGTGAGTCATTTTCCTTGAAAAACGGTTGTAGAACATCTCCTTCATTTGTCTTTGACAACAAAGGATATTCTTCTGAAATAAATTCCTTTTTAGGGAAAAGAAAATGTTTATAATGCGTTTCAACAAGATTCTGTATCGTATTGTTTTTCTCCATTTTATAATTTAATGCCGATTGATAGAAATAATACGATTTATTGATAATCAGATTATAATTAAGATTTTTTTTGCCATCCAAAGAAATACGGCTGGGAATAAAAAAACTAAAAATCAAACAAAAGAAAAGAAATACAATGCCTCCCCTTATTGAAAATAAAGGCATTTTTATTTTCAATATTCTAAAAAAAAATACAATCACAAAAACACAACCTATTGACAACAAGTAAAATGAAGTATAATTAACATTCGATGTCCGAACCGTAAAAACTATTTCTTGCATGGAATATCCAAGCAACGACTGATTTAATGGAAAAAACATTTGGAAGAAATAAAACAACAAACCGGTATGCGACACGGCAAGGACAGTCAAAATTATACCGATAGTGAGATTTGCAATTTTAAGTGAAATTTTTGTAACAAAAAAATAAATAATAAACAAAAAAACATGTAAGACTCCTATCAAAAAAACATCCAATATTAAACCCAATGCCTCATAAAAAAACAGATTTTCGATAATATGATTTTTTGACAATCCAATTGTTTCTACTACACGCAGAAATAAAACCAAGTAAATACTTGTTAATATCCATGGAATAAAGGACTTGAAAACTTGTAAAATCTCTACTCGTTTTGCTTGCATAAAAATATTCTTAAAAAGGAGTTGCAAAGATAAACTATTTTTCCTGACTTTATCATTTATTTTTCATACTGTTTATAATTGTATTTTTCTTTCTCGTAACTCGAAAAAAAACTGTTGTGTAATCTGGGTTAGAGCTAATCAAAGAGGGTGTGAAAAATAAAAATTAAAGATAATAATCTTATGTTCAATTATATAAAGGAAATCTTCTATCTTTTAATTCCTTTTAATAGTAACCATTCCTTTGCGTATAAACTCGCGTTCTTTGTAGATAAATTTATAAATATAAAGATATACGCCATCGGGTAGGTTTTCACCTCCCCAGTTGTTTTGATAGTCTTTTTGTTCGTACAACACCCTTCCGTTTATGGCATAAATATATAAGTGTGTACAACTTATACCTTCTACATTTTCAATTACAAAGTAATCGTTTACATTGTCGCCATTGGGTGTAAATATATTGGGAATATGGAAACGAGGTTGTTGTACTTCTTCTGTTTCTTCTTGTGTTACAGCTATGTGTTGGTGAGATTCTTCGCTCACAGCCTTTGTATTTGAGGTTTTTGTTTCCGTAGGTTTTTGTTTGCATTCTTCTTGGGCGGTACTTGCTTGTATTTGTTTTTCTTGTTTGTCTGCTACTGTATTGGAAAACTGTTGATTGCTTGATGTTGGCGTTTTTATTGCGGTATATTCTGTTTCTTTATAAATTTCTGTGGTTTCGGTGGGTTGTATAGGGGTTTGTACTTCTTTACTGTCCTCACATACTAAGGTTTTACTTGTTGTGGGGCTTGTTTCTGTAGTTATATCTTCGCCAAAAATACCAAGCGTATTTTCTTCTTCATTTTCTATAATTTGCTGTTCTATAACATTTTCTGTGTTTATAATTTCCTTGTCTTCCTTGTCTATGGTGGCTACATATACAGCGGTAGCGATACCTCCGGCGGCTATGGTTGCCATGCCTATTTTTCCTACAGTCGATTGAATAATTTGTGTAAATGTGGAAGTAGATTGTGGAACTTGGGGGCTGTGATGAGGCAAAGCATCTAAATGCTGGGATAATTTAGTCCAGCAATCATGCGAGGGTGTTTCGCTATGATTTTTCAAGATCTCTTGTAATTGCTTTTCAAAATTTACCTTCATCTTATTTATATTTATATTCTTGTAAGCGGCATTGTAGCCATTTTGTTGCTTTTGCGTACTGCGACTTCGATGTTCCTTCCGATACTTCCAACATAGACGCTATTTCCGAATGTTTATAGCCTTCAATAGCGTATAAATTAAATACTTGCTTGTATCCTTCGGGCATGGCGTGTATTTGCTTTAAAATGTCTTTAGCGTCTATATTTTCTTGCATTGTACTTGCTTCTATGGGTTGACAGTTTTCTATATCCGTATCTGCAAAATGTTTTTTGTTGACTCTAAAATGGTCTATAGCTGTATGTACCATAATCCTTTTCATCCATCCCTCGAAAGAACCTTGATGTTTGTAGCTTGGTAATGATTCAAATATTGCCATAAAACCAGTTATTAATATATCTTCGGCTTCTTCTCTGGAGTTAGTATAACGTAAACATATGGCAAAGAATAAATTATTGTATTTATCATATAATTCTTTTTCTGCCTTTCTGTTTCCTTTTATACATTCTTTTATGAGTTCTTGTTCCGAAAACATTTTCTTTTTATACTAAGTCGTTAAAAACACAGAAATAGTTGTCTGCTTATAAGAAGTTTTTTATTTTTTTACTCTCCTATTATTTTTATCAATGCTCGTTTTTTTCTTTTTCCATCAAATTCAAAATAAAAAATTTGTTCCCAAGGACCTAAATCAAGCTGTCCGTTGGTAATGGCAACCACTACTTCGCGTCCCATAATGGTACGCTTGAGGTGGGCGTCAGCATTGTCTTCAAAACCATTGTGTTTGTATTGATTATAAGGTTTTTCGGGAGCTAATTTCTCCAACCATACTTCATAATCGTGGTGTAAACCACTTTCGTCATCGTTAATAAAAACACTGGCTGTGATGTGCATGGCATTGACCAACACCAAGCCTTCTTTTACTCCTGATTCATAAATGGCTTGTTGGACTTCGGGAGTAATGTTTTGAAGTCCCCTGCGTGAGGGAATGTTGAAAAATAATTCTTTACGATATGATTTCATGGCTTTATTTTTTTAAGTTAATTTTATTTGAATAGTCTTGAAAAACGTATTTCTTTTTTAGCGGTAAACATATGTTCCCATGTGTCGGAATGTATATCAATGCAATAGCATTCACTGGTTCGCATATAACCTTTGTAGTCAGGAATAAAAAATCGTACTACATCGGTTACTTCAGGGTTATGTCCGACAAATAATACTGTATTTATGGAGTTATCCAAAGCAGTTAGTATTTTGAAATATTCTTCTTCGTGGGTTAGGTATAGGTTTTTGGTATAATGTATTTCATCGGGATTTTGTCCTACATGAGAAGCTATAAATCCAGCAGTTTCTACGGCTCTCAATGCCGAACTGCTATACATTATATCGGGTTTGATAGACATTTGTTTGAGGTATTCGCCTAATTTTTGAGTACGTTGTATACCTACGGTAACTAACTGTCTGTCTTGATCTCTTGGAGCTACATTGGTTTTTGCATGTCTTATTAATACGATAGTTTTCATATAAATATTTTTTAGTTTAATAAAATACGAGGGAAAAAATAAATTACACTCAAATAAGCTATATATATATTTAAAGTCGTGAGTAACAAAGCAATTAATTGTTTGGGCACATAAATAACGGAGGCTATATTTCCTGCATCGCTCAAGGTTTTTGGCGATTTAAAAGATACATAAGTTAATATAAAACAAGAAAATATAGATTCTAAAAAAATAATACTTGCGTAAATATGTGCTAATAACTCAATGGCTTGTATTTGTTGATAATACACCAATACAGCATTGAGAATAATAAAAGATATAGACCAACATATTCCAAAGGCATTCCGTATATAAAACACTAAAAACAAAAGTGTCAACACCGAAAGTCCTATGACGTAATAATAGTTATATCCCTTAGAAATCAGCCAAAAACTCAAGAAAGCGGCTAAGGCTGTAGAAGGATAACCCGCTAAGGCTATCATTAGTTTTTTGAATTTATTTGAAATACTAATAGCCGCCTCCCCCGATGCATCATTAAACAAGTTGACTTTGAGGGTCTTCTCCCCCATCAACAAACCCATTAATACATGACCTCCTTCGTGTATCATGGTGCTAATCAAACGCACATATTTACCTATGTAAGGAATGTACATCACAACAAGGCACAACACTAACAGGCTGTAAAAACGAAAAATTTCATTGCTAAGTAATTCAAACATATGTTTATAATATAAAAAAAAAACAATAGAATAAAGCCAAATATTCCTGTTAAAAACGGTATGTATATTTGCAATAAATTGTATTTTTTCAATATCAGTTGTGCTGAAAAAATCCATGCCGATATAAATAGTAATATCAATATAACATACAGGTAGTTAAGGTTCATTTTATATCCAAATCCTAACAAACAACCCATGCAAGCTCCTATAAAAAATGCATGAAAATTAATTTCAAACACAAGGTGCAATATCAATTGAACAATAAAAATCAATAATAACATCAGTAAAGTCAGATTTACAATGGGTTGCATTCCTATATACACCATCATCCGAAAAGTAGCATAATAATACAAAGTAAAAATCAAATAAACCAAAACCTTATTTTTCTTAGAAGGAAAAAGTACTGTAGATATACTCACTTCTCTTTTGATTAAATGCACAGTAAAAAGTGGTAACACGAAATATCCAAGCAAAAAAACAAGACTTATATACAAGGTTTGTAAAAAATAATTTCCTGTTAATGAATTAGTTAAAATAACAAACAATCCTATGTAAAGATTCATTAGCACAGGATGAAAAACATGTATCAATGCATTGGCTAATCGCGTATTCATGTTAATTTTTGTGGATAAAAAAAACAAACAAACCCATGAGGAATGTTTGTTCTTTTATATCATAGCATATTTAATATTAGGTTATTCAGGATTTATTTCCAATAATTCTACTTCAAAAATAAGCATGGAACCAGCACTTTTGGGGACTTGTCCTACAGGTCTGTCTCCGTAAGCCAATTCAGAAGGTATCCAAAATTTGAATTTACTTCCTACGTTCATTAACTGCAAACCCTCAGTCCAACCCTTAATAACTTGATTTAAAGGGAAAACAGCAGGCTCACCGCGTTGGACTGATGAATCGAAAACCGTTCCATCGTAAAGCGTACCTACATAATGTACTTTTACTTTATCGGTAGCTTTTGGTTTAGCTCCTTTGCCGGAAGTAAGTATTTTGTACTGCAAACCGCTTTCAGTTTGTACTACTTTTTTGTCTTCTTTCAGGTTTTTTTCCATTAAGTCTTGGGTGATAAACTTATTAAAACTGGCTTCTCGCTGTATGTTTTCCTCTTGTCGTTGCTGTGCCATGGTTTGAAATTGTTTTATCAACTCGCTGCGTTGGGGTTCTTTAACCAAAGCCTGTGAGGCATTGCCTTTAAAACCAGCTTCAAAACCAGCTTTATAAGCCTCTAAGGTTACAAAGTCAATTTGATTTAAAAAGAAAGATTCGCCCACCTGAAAACCCAAAGCATAGCCTATAGAATCTTTTGATGTTTTTAATTCTTGTGCCTTGACGGATGTGAAAGAAAGAGAAATCAAACACATTGCACATAATAATCTATTGATTTTCATATTCTAATATTTTTAAATTTAAAGTTAATACTTATGTGAAAAATAGAATGCAAAAATACATTTTTTTTCATTATCTATGGATAAATATTTTTTTACAAAACTTGCTACTTTCATTTTCTTTTTTTCGATATGGAATAAGTCATATTTTTTGTGTTTTATATTGTTTGATACACCGAATTGTGATACCTTTGCAGTATGTTTTTAAAATAAACTTATCATGAGAAAAAATAAGGTTTTTTGGTGGATAATATCTTTAGTTTTTATTCTTTTTTCTTGTGGAATAGTTTCACAAGTAAAAAGATTATCGAATTGTAGTTTTGAGTTTGATAGAATTGAAAATTTCAAATTAGCTCAAGTAAATTTAGATAAAATACAATCAGCCAATGATTTCAATTTGTCTGATGCTGCTAAAATTATGGCGGCTTTAAGTTCCCAGAAAGCGGAATTATCCTTTGATGTGAAAATCAGGGGTCATAATCCCGATAGCAAACCAGCCTCTGTAGACAAAATGGATTATATTATTTTGCTCGAAGGTAAAGAATTAGCCCGTGGAAATTTAGATAAAAAATTTACCATACCCGCAAAAGGAAGTACTCCTATTTCCTTTAATATACAAACCGATGCGTTGAAATTGATAGAAAAAAACACCATAAAAGATTTATATGCTTTGTATGAAAATATTACAAAAGCGAATAAAAGCAATTCCTCGACAGTGGGTATCAAGGTTAAACCTACTATCAACAACTATACGTTTCCATCCTATATTACGTTGAAGAAAAAGATTTAAACATCTTTGTCGGTATATTCTTCGGCTTGCAAGACAAAAGCTCTAATTCCTTGCATGGGTGCGGTTAAATCCAAGGCGTGAATATCTTTTAACAATGGTTTTACTTTATCATCGGCTATAAAGGTGATGATAGCGGAATTAATAGTGGGCCATGCGTGGGTTCCATAATGGGGTTCTCCCCCATCTGAACCGCGTCCAAGTACTTCATTCCAAGAGGTAAAGCCTTTGATTTGATGCTTGTCTAATACTTCTATCACTTCATCGTAAAAGGCTTGATAAAATGAAATAAATACAGCTTTCATAATGTTTTCTTTTTATTTTTAAAAATGGTTTTGTAATAATTCCAATGCCAAAAAGCATGAAAAATAGAAATCAATGTCATGGCTAAGCCAAAATTATAATGTAAAAACAAGAGTTGAATATAATAGAATGGCACATAGGAATAATATATAAAAAAAGCTATCATTAAACCCGTAATTCCGGTTACTAAAAAACTTATTATCAATAAACTATTCCAAATTTTCCGATGCAATATTTTTTCTATAATCTTGTATTTCAATAAAATAAATGACAATAAATATAAGCCTAACACACTTACAAGTACAGTATATAAGTAAAAAAACTTAGGTGGTTGAGATTGATTACTTTGTTTGCTTAAGGTATGTGTATCATCACTCAACATACTGTAATCGCAATATCCATCCCTGTTTTCATCTATAAACAAACCACATTTTCTGGTACACTCATATTCTTCATGGGGACATTTTATTTCAACTCCATATAAATATACAGTTGAAAATAAGAATAATATGAGTGTACAAATGCGTTTCATTTTATTCGTTTACCATAAGTTTTTGTTGTTTTTTTGCTTTTCTGCGTATACCAAAATCG
>JAAYRN010000145.1 GCA_012518765.1 Bacteroidales bacterium | reverse complement strand
TATTTAAAGTGAATGCGAAAGTTATATTTGTTGTTAATGGATGTTTTTATATAAACTCCTATCTACATTTAACTTCTATAGTTACTTTTTTCCCTTCGGTAATTATGGAATAACCTGGGTATGGTCCTTCAGACATATCTTCACATAACTCTTGATTATAAATTTTAATGTCTTTATCTGTACGTGTATATAGTAACTTTCCATCCTCATAATATCCACATATACAGTTTTTTCCACAAGATGTAATGCATATAGCAGTAACAGCTAATACAAATAAGATTAAAGATACTTTTTTCATAATAGATTTATTTTTATAATTGGACTCCAACTTGTTATTATATCGTTACTCCCCAAAAAAAACTGTAGAACCTATTAGCAGTTTATTGAAAAGTTTTTACAAAAGTATAACTTTTTTTTATACTAAAATGTTTTTTTAATTCTGCAATATGTAATCTTTCGGTTTCGATGACTTTAAATTTCTTGCAAAAGTACACTATATTTTGGCAATAAATTAAAAATTTTGCCGAAAATTTGATTGCTTTTTTCAATTGTTGATACAAAAAAAGAGGTTATTTAATAAAAAATAACCTCTTGTATAGGTAACTGTTTAAAAAACAGTTGTTTTATAGAGTATGATAGGGCTTGATTATTTCAGCACCTATTTTTACTGCTTTTAGGTTATCGGGTATAAGATGGTGGTGACGCTCGGGGAGAGACTCTTCCAATCCTTTTTCCATAAACTCATCTTGAATAATGGGTTTATATTTTAAAAATCCGCCTAATACCATCATATTGAATAGTCTTGCCATTCCCATTTCAGTAGCTTTGTCAGTAGCGGCAATTTGATAAATGTTAATATCTTTACGTTCGGGATGACGTGTGATACCGTTAGGGTCGTAAATCAACATTCCACCGGGTTTTACGGTTTCTTCAAATTTATCTAAGGATTGTTGATTGAGTATAATAGCTGTATCGAAACAAGCTAAGATAGGTGAGCTAATACGCTCATCGCTAATGATTACGGTAACGTTTGACGTTCCACCTCTCATTTCGGGACCGTAACTGGGCATCCAGCTAACTTCTTTATTTTGCATTATGCCAGAGTAGGCAAGAATTTTACCCATGGAAAGGACTCCTTGTCCTCCAAAGCCGGCTATAATTATTTCTTCAGTCATTTTTTGTATATTTTAAATGTTGACACTCCGTGAATTATATTATTTCGACACTTTTATATCGCCCAATGGGTAGTAGGGAAGCATGTTTTCTTCCAACCATTTGTTAGCGGCTACAGGTGTCATTTTCCATCCTGAATTACAGTTTGAAACAATTTCTACAAAGGATACGCCTTTGTTTTCTTTTTGGTTTTCAAAAGCTTGTCGGATAGCACGTTTACATCTTCGTACCAAAGCGGGTGTATGTACAGCTTGGCGTGTTACGTAGCATGTTCCGGGTAGTTGAGCTAATAATTCAGTGATTTTTAGTGGATTCCCCATCATGCTTAATTCTCTTCCGTAGGGCGAAGTAGAGGTTTTCATGGCTTCCAATGTGGTGGGTGCCATTTGTCCTCCGGTCATTCCGTAGATACCGTTGTTAATAAATATCATGGTTATGTTTTCACCTCTATTACAAGCGTGTATGGTTTCGCCTGTTCCTATGGCGGCTAAGTCGCCGTCTCCTTGGTATGAAAATACGAAAAAGTCGGGTTTTAGTCGTTTTACGGCAGTTGCTAATGCGGGTGCGCGTCCGTGGGCTGCTTCTTGCATATCCACATCAAAATAGTTATATGCTAATACAGAACAACCTACAGGAGCTATACCTATGGTTTTTTCTTGTATTCCCATTTCTTCAATTACTTCGGCTACGATACGATGTGCGGTTCCGTGTCCACATCCTGGACAGTAGTGCATGACGTTATCGGTAAGAACAGGAGTTCTTCTGTAGACTAAATTTTCAGGTTTTATGATGTCTTCTTTTTTCATATTGATTATCCTCCTATTATTTTAGTTTCTAATGCGTTTAAAACTTCTTGTGGGGTAGGGATGATGCCTCCTAATCGTCCAAAGTGATCAACTTTTGTTTTGTGTTTGGTTGCCAATAAAATATCTTCAACCATTTGTCCTGCACTCATTTCTACCGATAACATTCCTTTTACTTTTCCTGCCATTTCTTCTAATATTTTGTTAGGGAAGGGCCACAAGCTAATGGGGCGTAAAAGTCCTATTTTAATGCCTTTTTCTCTGCCTAATTGTATGGCTTTTTGACAAATACGAGCAGATGTTCCGTAAGCTACAAATATGTATTCTGCGTCTTCGCAATCAATCATTTCGTAGCGTACTTCGTTGGCTTCACATTCTTTGTATTTCTTTTGAATGCGAATGTTGACTTGTTCTTGTTTAGAGGAATCAAGTTCAAGGGAAGTAATGATGGCGTGGTCTTCTCCTGGATTTTTTCCTGTGGTAGCCCAAGGGAATGATTTTTTGATGTATTCGTCTGTCCATCGGGGTTTATAGTCTTCTACTTCAAGTTTTTCCATTACTTGTCCTATGGCTCCGTCTGAAAGTATCATAACTGGATTGCGGTATTTGAATGCCAAATCGAATCCTAATTCAACAAAGTCGTACATTTCTTGTACGGAAGCGGGTGCTAATGTTATCAGGCGATAGTCGCCGTGTCCGCCACCTTTTGTGGTTTGGAAGTAGTCGGATTGTGAGGGTTGTATGGTTCCAAGACCGGGTCCTCCGCGTACGACATTAACTACTAAGCAAGGAAGTTCGGCACCTGCTATATAGGATAGTCCTTCTTGCATTAAACTTATTCCAGGGCTTGATGAGGTAGTCATTACTTTTTTTCCACATGCGGCACCGGCATATACCATGTTGATAGATGCTATTTCGCTTTCGGCTTGTAAAACTACCATGCCTGTTTTCTTATAAGGTTCTTCGAGCATAAGGTGCTCTAAAATTTCTGACTGAGGGGTAATAGGATAACCAAAATAACCGTCTACACCGCAGCGGATAGCGGCTTCGGCTATGGCTTCATTACCTTTCATTAATTTTAATTCTTTCATATTATTTTTTTACTTTTTGTTAATAACTAGATTTTATTTTACCCTATAGACAGTGATTACCCCGTCAGGGCATACGATTGCGCAATTTGCACATCCTATACAGTTGTCGTTTTGTACTTCTAAGTGATTATAGCCTTTGCTATTGACTTTTTTCGATAAAGCGATTACTTTATTGGGGCAAGTCGGTATACAAACACCACAACCTTTACATCTTTCTGTGTTAATTACTATTGCTCCTTTTGCCATTATGTTATATTTTTAATTTATAGTTAATTTATGGTTATTTTTATTATTGAGTTATCTTCTTCGTTTAGTGGCGTCGCGTTGGGCGGCTTGTTGTGCTTTTACCATGTCTTCCATGCGTTGTTGCCATTTTGATTTTTTTACGGGTTTTGCTTTGGCTGCCATCATTTTGCTACGGAGTTTGTCTTCATTGACTGCAAAGCGGAAAGCTGCCATTTGAATGAAAGTAATGATGTTTACTAAGAAATAATAATAACTTAATCCTGACGAATAATTATTGAAGATTCCTAAAAACATGATGGGCATGATATACATCATTGTTTTCATCATTTTCATTTGTTGTTCGTTACCACCTGTATTCATCATTTTATTGTTTACTATGGTGTAGGTGAGTGTGGCTATGGTCATTAGTAGTGTAAACAAACTTACGTGGTCGCCATAAAATGGGATATTAAAGGGTAGGTCTAAAATGGAATCGTAGGTGGATAAGTCGTCTGCCCACAAAAAGGGTTGTTGTCTTAGTTCGTAGGCTGATGGAAAGAAACGGAACATGGCTATTAATATAGGCATTTGTAACAACATAGGCAAGCACCCAGCCATGGGTTTGACGCCTACTTGCCTGTACATTGCCATAACAGCTTGTTGTTTTTTCATGGCGTCTTCTTGTTTGGGGTAACGTTTGTTTATTTCTTCTACTTCGGGTTTTACTACCCTCATTTTTGCTGTAGATGTATAGCTTTTATATGCTAATGGAAGTAGTATGATTTTGAGTATAACGGTTAAAATCAGAATAATAATTCCGTAACTCCAATTGAATTTTTCAAAAAAGTTAAAAATGGGTAGTACAGCGAAGCGATTAATCCATGAGAATAATTTGCCACCTAACTGTATTTGTTTTTCAAGTTTTATGTTATAGTTATTTAGTATATTATGTTTGTTAGGTCCAAAATAAAAACTAAACGCAAATTCATCTTTAGCTAAGTTGTTTATGGGAAAAGTGATGTATGACCTGAGTGTTTTCAGGGTGTTGGTTTGTTCGTTATCGTGTGCGTCCATATCTACTACCATAGTAGCATAAGAAAACATGTGGTCGGCTATGATG
>JAAYRN010000144.1 GCA_012518765.1 Bacteroidales bacterium | reverse complement strand
TATACATTTCACTGCAATACGAATCTTCCGATTTGGACGAAAGCAGGTATTTAAAAAAAACATTATTAAACGTAACGACCTCTTGCTTCGAACGATAGTTTTTATTTAAGTGTTTAGGTTGATAGTTAGCTTCCAAAATCTTTTCTCTTTCTCTTAAAATAGATGAACCGTCTCCCTCCACTTTTGGTAGTCTATTAAACTGACGTACATCGCCTTCCCTAAAACGATAAATAGCCTGTTTGGCATCGCCAAAAATAATAGCTTTTCCCGTTTCCCCCCTGCTAACCTCAGTAGATAATCCTTCGGTAAACAAAGGTAATATATTCAGCCACTGCAAAATAGACGTATCTTGAAATTCATCGATAAAGAAATATTTATACTTACTGCCCAATCGCTCGTAAATAAAAGGAATATACTCATGTTGAACCACTTGCGAAATAGCATGATTGGTTTCGCTAATATGCAAGGTTTTGTCGTCTGTTTTAATTTGAGTAATGGCTTTTTTGATTTCATTCAACAAAGCTATGGGATAAATTTGTTTTCTGATTTCACAATACAAGGTGTATATAGAGTGAAATTTATCTGAATAATTTATAATCTCATTGTAAAATTTCAACAAATCGGGTTTAACCTTATCTATCTTAGTTACAATGTCTTGTTCGCTTCCTTTTGAAAACCATATATCTTCGTTTACAGTTTTTTCTACGTAAGAATTGGGTTTTTGTCCCATCCCATTTTCCGCTACTTTTTCAAACCAAGTTCCAATTCCCCTTTTTTTATAAAAAAAAGAATCAGGTAACAAATCATTTTCATAAATCGTTGCTACCGCTTTGTTCCCAATGGATTTAATTTCGCTGTTCCAAATATTTATGCGTTTGTTTAACTGTTCGACTATCGATTTAAAATCCTCTATTTCAAGTAATTCTATTTTTTTAAGGGCAGGAAGCGCTTCATCCCTATAAATAGTTTTAGCAATGTGTTGTAAATCGGAGTCTATACGCCAATATTTACTATCCTCCACTTTACTCTGTGAATAGTTCACTATCAATTCGGTAAGTTCATCATCTCTTCCCAATTTCGACAGCACCATATCCACGGCATGTTTAATAATAATATCCGAATTTAATTCAATCTGATGATTCGACGGCAAATTCAAATCGTAGGCAAAGGCACGCAATATTTGCTGAAAAAAACTGTCTATCGTAAAAATTGAAAAGTTACTATAATCGTGATGAATATATTTCAACAACTTGGCTGCGTTCTGCCTGATTTTTTCTTCTGTAAAGTCCTTTTTAAAATCTTCCATCAAGGTCGCATTGCTTCCATTTGCCAATTCTTCTAAAAAAAGTAAAATACGAGATTTCATTTCATTTACCGCTTTATTAGTAAATGTAATAGCTAATATATTTCTATAAGTCAACGGATTACTCTCAAAATTAGAAAAACATATATGCAAGTAAGCTCTGGCTAAATTATAGGTTTTCCCCGACCCTGCCGAAGATTTATACACCAGAAACGATGGATTATTGTCTGTATGAATCATAACATTAAATTCTAATGCAAAAATACATGAATTTATCGTATTTTTCTTCGTTTTATTCAAGTATATTACAGATAAAAATCATATTTTTGCAAAAAACACAATCACATCCTATGAAAACAATGTATAAAATAGATATGTGTAGCCAAAACAAGGCTCATATCGCAAAAAACGAAACTCTAACTACTGTTTGTTATGGCTTTACACATTCTCCTTTTGGTGATTGTTTGATAGCTGCTGTATCAAACCGTATATGTATGCTGTATTTTACCAAGGATAAAAATATAGCATTGAGCGACCTAAAAAAGAAATGGGAACATGCAGAAATAAAAGAAAACACATCGTTTATTAAAGAAATAAGTAAAAACATTTTTTCATTTACACACTCACCTACCATTCCAATATATGTAGAAGGAACTGATTTTCAAATCAACGTATGGAAATGCTTGATTGATGTTCCTTTCGGAAGTTTGATTTCTTATGAGGAATTGGCTGAAAAAGTCGGCAACAAAAAAGCGGTCAGAGCTGTTGCTACGGCAGTCGCCAACAATCCCATTGCTTTTTTTATTCCCTGCCATCGTATTGTACGAAAAAGCGGAGAAACAGGCAATTACCGATGGGGAAAGGAGTTGAAAATCCAGCTGATTGCGTGGGAAAAAGAAAAATCTTCTTAATTTTTTTTATATATCTATTATCAAACCCTCTTCGGCTGCAATGGTTTGAGGGAAAATTTTTCGAGCCTCGTTCAACATGGGTTCTGTCGATGAATAGCGAGCCGAATAATGACCTATTAGCAAGCGTTTTACCTCTGCTTTTTGGGCTATAGTAGCCGCTTCCGATGTCGTAGCGTGCAGTTTGTCCAAGGCTACATCTTTCATATCGTCCATAAAAGTAGTTTCGTGATAGAGCAAATCTGCCCCTTTAACATAAGGAATAATATCTTCATAATAAGCCGTATCGGAGCAATAAGCAAAAGATTTAGGTTTGTAAGGAGAAGGGGAAGTTATATCTTCAAATAAATGTATATTTCCTTGCTTATCTGTGTAATTATTCCCATTTTTTATGTGATATATTTCTTTTGAGGAAAGTTTATATTTTTCGACAAAAGATTTAGAAATATTTACGGCACGTTTTTTCTCTTGAAATAAAAATCCATTGGTAGGAATACTGTGTAACAAAGGAAATGTAGAAACGACTATGGTTTCATCTTCATAAATCACGGTAGCCTGATTGGGTTTAATTTCGTGAAAATGTAGCGGATAACACAAGGTAGTATTACCCGCTTTCATTTGTAAATCAATAATATCTTTCAAAGGAGCATGTCCGTAAACATGCATGGGTTCTTTGCGTCCGAACAAATGCAAGGTAGAAAGCAAGCAAACCAATCCAAAATAGTGATCTCCATGTAAATGGGAGATAAATACTCGACTAATTTTATTCATACGAATACCCAAAGGTTTTAATCGCATTTGGGTTCCTTCGCTGCAATCAATTAAAAAATATTCACTTGCTTTTTTAAGTGCAAATGCACTGGATATCCTTTGCCCAACAGGTGTGGCAGAGCCACAGCCTATGACAAATAGTTTCAACGACATAAATGCTTATTTTTTATCCTCCTCTTTCTTTTCCTTTACTTCTTCTTTTTTCTCAACTTCCTCTGCTTCTATTATTTTTTCTTCCGGTTCTTTGCCCAAATAATCGGGTAATTTCATACCTGCCATATTAAATAAATCGTTAAGAGGGGGAACAGAACCCATCAATCCAGATACAAAATTAGCGGTGGTTGTTTTTTCACCTTTGGCATTGTTTCCGTCCCAAACCATTATCTTGTCTATTTTCAAGTTTTTAATAGCTTCTACCTGAGTTCTAACTAATTCGGGAAGTTTTTCTGCTATCAAATACGTTACTGCATTGCGGGTATCGCCTCCAGCAGCTTGCACCAATTGCCTGTATCCATCGGCTTGTTTCGATAAGATTTCATACATTCCCTTACCTTCGGCTTCCATCTTAGCAAAAATAGCATCGGCTTCTCCCCTTGCTCTCCTGCGAAACATTTCGGCTTCGGCTTCGGCATCGATGATGGCTTTTTCTTTTTCAATTTCAGCTTTTACAACGATGTTTGCAGTTTGAGTTGCTTTTTCTCTGTCTGCACGCGACATTTCAGCTTGACGTTCTGCCTCGTAAGCCTCTTGTAATGCTTTAGCTTGTTGTACTTTTTCAGCTGCAACCGCTTTTTTCATGGCTTCGGCTTCTCGCTCTCTACGCTCGGAATCGGAATTGGCAATCACAATTTTAGCCTGATTTTCACCCGAAACAGCCGTAGCATTGGCATCGGCAGTACGTATACGCGTATCTCTTTCAGTTTCAGCAATACGTATGTCCTTGTCTCTGTAAGCCTCGGCTTTTCCTATTTCTCCAAAACGTTCCTGTTCGGCTACGCTTTTCTTGGCTTCGTTGATGGCTTTGGCTGCTGCTTCTTTTCCCAAGGCTTCAATATAACCCGACTCATCACGAATATCAGTAACATTGACGTTAATAAGTTTTAAACCTATTTTACGCATTTCCAATTCTACGTTTTGACTGATGTTAATTAAAAACTTATCCCTGTCGGCATTAATTTCCTCTATATCCATGGTAGCTATTACCAAACGTAATTGCCCGAAAAGAATATCCTTTGCTAATTCTTGAATTTGTTCCATACGCAATCCCAACAAACGTTCGGCTGCATTGGTCATATTTTCAGGGTCTGTAGAAATACCCACTGTAAAACGGCAGGGCACATCTACACGTATGTTTTGACGGCTCAAGGCATTGGTTAAATTGCACTCTATGGAAATGGGCGTCAAATCTAAAAAGGCATAATTTTGAAATACAGGCCAAATAAAAGCCGCTCCTCCGTGTATACATTTTCCCGAACTATGTCCGCCACTGGCATTACGTCCTGTTTTTCCATATACTACCAATATTTTGTCGGATGGACAGCGTTTATAACGACTTAAAATAGCAGCAAATGTTATAAAAAACACAGCTACAATCACAAATATCAACACAATAATACTACTCATAATATTTTAATTTAAAATTATTTATATTTTTTCTACTAATAAAATGCTTCCTTCTACTACTTCAATTACTTTTACGATATTACCCGTTTTCAAGGCTTCACCAGCGGTAATGGCATCGTACTCTCTTACACTACTTTGAATGCTCAATTGAATTTTTCCTCTTCCTTCCCTGTTGCCGGGTATGGGAATGTAAACGTGGGCTGTTGAACCTATCGTTTGCTCGATATGAATATTTCCACTTTCAGTCATGCGGCTCATGCTATAAAAAATCATCATCACACCTGCAACCACTAACAATCCTACAAAAACAGAAATTACAATTACCCAAGCTACGCTGCTTACTAAATCGTAAAAAACGATATAAGACCAGCTAAAACCCAAGAAAAAGTTAATAAAATTTCGGAAAGTGAATAACTGAAAGGGAAATGAACCGGCATCACCCATAGAAGTATCGCCTACTTCGCCTGAAAAATCGGCATTAGAATCCATGCCAACAAAAGTCATAATCATTTGAATAACAAAAATCAAACTGGTAATTATGGCTACTACCCAAACTGTTTTTGTCATTATATCCATAGCTGTCCACCATGCTTCCATATTGTCTATATTTTAAAATTTATTTTTTAGCAAAAATAATCAATATTTTTTATAAATATGACTTTATGAGATGTTAATTTCAAACTTTTTTTATAGAAACAAAAACTAACT
>JAAYRN010000003.1 GCA_012518765.1 Bacteroidales bacterium | reverse complement strand
ATTTCCTATTTCGCTTACGGGCAATACTTCAATTTCGTCAAATTCTTCTGTTTCTTCTATTGCTACTTCCTCATTCATATCTATTTCTGATACAACAGAAGTGTAGTCGTAGGGGTCTTCTACAAACACTTCAAAACTTGATGTTGTGTCTATTTTCGACTCTAAGTATTTGTTCTCTTTTTGTTGAAACCACTGGGTTATTTCGTAGCTTGTATCTTTTTTTATTTGTATAAAATCGTTGGTATACAAGGCTGCGTAAATTCCCAAACCAATAATAGGTAGCAAAATAATAATCAATAAAACGTATAAAGCTATACCTTTTCGTTTTTTTATTTTAGGTGTTGGTTGTATTGTTTTTTCTTCATTTATAACATCTGTCGATTTTTCTTCTTTTTCGTGTATTGACGAAGGTGGAAATGTAAAACTTTCTAAACCATAGGATTCGGGTGAAATATCGGTATCTAAAGATGAAATAAAAATTAAATTACCCACTGAATCTAACGAAAAATCGCCTAAACTTCCCAAAGAGAAAGTTTTATCGGTTTTTATTTTTTCTTTTAATTCATCTACCCATTTAGTAGTTTTATCAGTAGCTTCTTGAATGCTAATATTTTGTTTTTCTGATAGATATTTTATTAATTCATCCGAGTCAACTTTTTCATTTTTGGTAAATACAACATAATTACCCGGAGGTGTAAAAGTGTGTAACACCGGGTGTATTTCGGCTGATTTATATACAATTTCAAATGTGCCTAATTTTTTTATACTCAGTGTTGAATGTTTAAGTAAAAAATCTTTTATTATTTGCTTCATTATAATGTGTTTTTACGATTAAGGTAAAGGTTTGCTTTTTCTGCATCTTCGGGGCTATCTATGGTTAACGTAGATGGGTACTTACTTATAAGGGTTGTTATGTTGTATCCATTTTCAATCCAGCGCAATTGCTCTAAGTTTTCGGCTTTTTCTAAGGGCGAAGGAGGCAATTGAAATAGAGACAGCAAAACATCAGCCCTATAAGCGTATAAACCTATGTGCTTGTAATATACATGCGGTTGAGAAGGTTTGTTAGCTACATACGGTATGGGCATTCGACTGAAATAAAGTGCCTTGTTTTGTGTTGACATAACTACTTTGACTGTGTTTGGATTTTCAATTAAATCTTGACTTTCAACAGGATACACTAAAGTAGCTATTTCTGTATTGGGGTTTTCAAAAGCAGACAATAATTCTTCTATTTGTTGGGGTTGAATAAATGGTTCATCTCCCTGTATATTGACTATGATTGTATTTTTCAAAGGATACTTATCGACAAGGTTTCGGTATACTTCGGCACAACGCTCTGTTCCTGACTGATGTAAAGATGACGTCATGATGGCATGACCTTGAAAAGTTTGAACGGTTTGAAAAATTCTCTCGTCATCGGTGGCTACTACTACATCGGAAAATGCCTTCACCTTAGAGGCTTGCTCGTATACGCATTGTATCATTGTTTTTTCACCAATCATGCACAGGGGTTTTCCCGGGAAGCGAGTAGATTGGTATCGAGCGGGAATAATTCCGAGATAATTCATAAACGGGTTTATTTTTATGGTTATTTTTTTTCTTCTTCGTTAAACAATCCGAACAATTCGGCATTGATTTGGTCTATCACAAAACCCAAATCGTCTTTGTTTTCAGAAAACTTAACTTCATCAACATCAACCACTAAGATTTTACTTTGCTTGTAATTATCTGCCCAATCGTTGTAGCGTTCGTTTAATTTTTTCAAATAATCCAATCGTATTAAATCTTCGTAAGGACGTGCTCGTTTTTGAATTTGAGAAACCAATGTTGAGGTATTTGCTTTTAAATATATCAATAAATCAGGCGGTTGTATTAGTGAATTGATAAGTTCAAACAAACTCATGTAGTTCAAATAATCTCTGTTTGCCATAAGCCCCATATCGTGTAGGTTTGGGGCAAAAATATAAGCGTCTTCGTATATGGTTCGGTCTTGAATAACGGTTTTACGTTTTTTATTTCGTATGTCGATGATATGCCTAAAGCGTTCGTTTAAAAAGAATACTTGTAAATTGAACGACCAACGTTGCATATCTTCGTAAAAACTTGCCAAGTATGGATTGTTGTCTACGTTTTCGTATTGTGCTGTCCAATTGTAATGTTTGGCTAATAATTTGGTTAATGTTGTTTTTCCTGAACCTATATTTCCTGCTACTGCTATGTGCATTGTGTTTGATTTTTTAAGTAGATGTTTCGTTTTACAAAATTACATTTTTAGCGCTAATAACTCAAGTTTTTTTTGAGTTTTTTTTATTTAAATCAAAAATACTAATAGCTACCGCTCCATTTTCTTAATATCCACTCTGTTGCCAACAATAAAAGAATGGAAAAAATGACAAAAAAACTATTAAGTAGTGAATTATGTTTTTTATTATAGCGTGCTATGCTTACTATTTTTTTATTGTTTTTGATTTCTTTTTCCAATTTATCCAATTCTCTTGGATAAAACATAGCTCCTTGATTTAGGTTGGCTATATTTTTAAGTAATTGATGGTCGGCTATTAAATTTATAGTTTCGATATTTACTTTTTTTACACTGAAATACCCCGATTTCTCATAGGTTTTATCTGCAAATTTCACCTTAGCTTTCCATTTATAATCACCTATGGGCAAACCTCCTGCGTCTAAATGATAGGATTTGAATGTACGTGTAAATGTATAAGAAAACTTTTTATCATCGCTCCATATTTGCATATTTACTTCCGGGTCGTTAATTAGTTCATAGTTTTGATTGTATAGTTCCGCATCAAATGTAACGGATTCATTTTCATTGAAAACATGTTGAGATGAAACCCTGAAAAAACTTTTATCTTCTTTGATTGACAAATATTGAATGGTTTTGTAAATGATTTCGTTAAATGCGTTGTGATTTTCGTCTAACATGTAATTATACATTTTCCACTTCCAAATACCATCGGCTAAACACACAGCTGTTCTGTGGTTATCTATTTGATTATAATACAATAACGGATAATTCGTTTGTACATTTCCTATTTTCTGATACAACAATACATCGGCTGATGATGCTAATTTATAGTTGGCAAAAGGAGCTTGAATGGGCGGCACTTCCTTTAGTAATTCGAGTGTAGTATTGCTTAGTGAAAATGTAGAAAAGTTTTGATTATAAATGGGGTAAACTTCATTATACATTTCGCGAGACAACTGAATTTGTATGCCTGTGTTGAGATTTGCCACTTGATTGTAGTTTGTTTGTTTGCCCAAAATAAAGAAAACAGGCAGTTGTATTTTTTTTATAGTTTCTATCATTTGTGGAATGGGATTGCCTCGCGATGGAAGTTGATGTAGGATGATAAAATCGTATTCATTAATCGGAGTATTGAATTTATCTACCGAAAAAGTTTCAATTTTGTAGGTTTCATTTTCTTGTATAGATTGTACGATAGCCGAAACATCGGGATGGGGAGTATTGTAAATCAAGGCTATTTTTTTACGTTCATCTACTACTTGTATAAATATATCTGTGGTATTGTTTTCTATTGTTATTTCATCTTCTACGGGCGAAAGCCTAATACTATAGCGATACATACCCGCTTCTTTGGCTTCCAAATTTAATTTTACCCACTCCATATAAGCATGAGAACGAATGTGTATATTTTTTTCAAAAACCACATCTTCCTTTTGGTCATATACTCGCAGTTGCGTTGTTTGATTGGCTAATTTATTGGCTTTTACTAAAATTTCTATAGGAAAAAAATTATTTTTAAATACCGTTTGATTGTGGTTTACTTTTGCTATAAGCAAATCTTTACGTATGGTCGTGTCGCCAAGGGCTACCGTATATATAGGGCAAGATAGTTTTTCTGCGGCGTATAAAGGATGACTGCCTGCATTGAAAATACCATCTGAAATAAAAACAACAGCTCCTAAGTTTCGATTGATGTATTTTTTTTGTGCATAATCAAAAATATCGGCTAAACTGCTTTTTTTATCTTCAAAATCTAAATTCAAGCTGTTTCTTAATGTATCGCCCATCAACACAGTTTCCACCTGATAATCTTGACCTAAACTTTGGGTTATCTGTTTCAATTGTTGTTGAAATGCTTGCTTGTAATACAATGAATCTTTGGTGTAGCGTATGGATGCCGAATTGTCAACTCCTACGAGAATTATGGGTTTTATTATTTCCTTTTGTGTAGATTTAAGCAGCGGGTTTAAAAGTAAAAACACTAATATACTCATGGTTAAAGTTCGTAAAGCAAAAGCTACTCGTTTAACCCAAAGAGGTAATTCTGGTTTTTCAATTTTATAGTAAAGGATAGCCGCATAGGCTAAACCTATTATTATACAGAGGGGCAAAAACCATAAAGAATATTCACTTGTAAACATATTTTTATTCTATCAATAAGGCAGTATAATAACGTCTGTTAATATGTTTATTGTATGAAAAAATAGATAAAAAAAGAGGACATCGCTCAAAGCGACATCCTCTTAACTATATTATTTATAAACTATTCTTACTTCTGAATAGTCATTTTCTTAACGATACGCTGTCCCTTATATTCCATGCTGTAGTAATAAATACCATTGGATAAAGATTCGGTAGTGAAGTCTATTGTATTATAACCCATAACAGCAGAAACTGTCTCTACATGTAAGACCTGACCATTGATACTCATAACTTTAAACTCAACAGTACCTGAATGAGGTAAAGTAAAAGGAAT
>JAAYRN010000143.1 GCA_012518765.1 Bacteroidales bacterium | reverse complement strand
GTTCATTTTTAGGTTCTCTAAAACTAAAAATTGCGTTATTCATAGTATTTATTTTTTATGATGATATATAAATTTTATTTCTTAAAAACTGAATGAAAAGCCAAAGTGAATATCAAAAACACCAAACTGCGCTAACTCTCTACTCACATAGGCATCTTCTACTGTATGAGTTTCGTAAACTACTTTTTTGCTCCAAGATTTATCATAGGTAAACCGTAGGTAAGACCAATCTACTCCTGCCTTAAATTCAACATTTTTGGATAAAGCATACAGCACATCTGCTCCTACTGTAAATGCAGCCCCAAGGGATAATGTTTTTTCTATGGGAGCTTCGTAAGTATAGTCATACGTAGTTATGCTATACGTTCCATCATTTTGTCTTTGTTTGATTTGATAATTAGCCTCGTTGGTTGGCACCACTGCAACCAAAGGACCAATGTTTGCTTTTAGTTGCACATTGAATCGAGGACGAGGATTAAAATTTCCTAACAAGCTGAATTGTACTGCTCCTATTATCCAATCTCCTACTTTCACCTCTGGATCGGGGAGATCAGAACCAGTTATTTTATATTTTTCGAGATAGTTCGCTTTGTTAGAAAGCAAATAAAATCCTTTAATTTCAGAACCCAATGCTATGGTATTTGTGTGTTCTAAAATTCCGTGCATATACAAGGAAACATTTCCTCCCAAGGGGCATTTTTCTTCGCTCAATGCTGTCATTAGAGCTATATCTCCTCCTAAGGTAAATCCAAAATTAATTTTCTTTCCTTCAATTCCTTGCGGAAAAGTAGGCATCCCTCCACGTCTAACCTTATCAAAAGATTTCTTTTTTTCTCCTTTTAAATTTTTTGTACGATATTTTAGACTTGATTTTTGGGTTTCGGTTAAATCTTGACTAAATAAACTGGGCATTAAAATGCTCATTATTAACAAACTGACAGCTATTTGAAAAAACTTTCTCATCTCAATATAATTTATTGTGCTATGATTACAAAATAATTTTTCTTTCCCTTTTGGACTAAAATATATTTTTGGTTCAATAGGTTTTCTTGAGTTATCTCTATCTCTCCTGTTACTTTTTCTTTGTTGATAGAGAGTCCATTTTCCTTGATTAATCTTCGGATTTCTCCTTTTGATGTAAAAACAGCAGCTTTTTCTGTTAGTAAATCCACTGCGTTGATACCTTTTTCTATTTCTTCTTTGGCAATATAAAAGGTTGGAACTCCTTTAAAAACGGACAAAAACATACTTTCAGATAAAGACGAAAGTGTAGATGCTGTTCCTTTGCCAAATAATATTTCAGAAGCTTCCAATGCCATATTGTAATCCGATTCGGAGTGAACTTTGATAGTCAAATCTTTTGCCAATGCTTTTTGAAGTATGCGCAAATGAGGGGCTTGTTCATGTTCTATTTCAAGTTGTTTTATGTTATTTTCGTCTAACAACGTGAATACTCGTATCAGTTTTTTGGAGTCTTCATCGGAACAATTCATCCAGAATTGGAAAAATTCGTAGGCTGAGGTTTTAGTTGGGTCTAACCAAATATTTCCGCTTTCGGTTTTTCCAAATTTCT
>JAAYRN010000142.1 GCA_012518765.1 Bacteroidales bacterium | reverse complement strand
CAAATCATATTAGAACCTATGAGACGCAACACAGCACCCTGTATTGCTTATGCCAATTACAGAATAAAAAAACGAAATCCAGATGCAAACATAGTGGTTTCACCTTCGGATCATGTGATTTTTGATGAAATATCTTTTATAGAACATATAAAATCAGCATTATCCTGTGTTGAGAATAATCCTTGGCTACTGACTTTGGGTATACGTCCTACACGCCCCGATACGGGATACGGCTATATACAATACGATGAAAAAAATCGTTATGTGCCTGACAGAAGGATATATAAAGTAAAAGTATTTACTGAAAAACCTGAACTTGAATTAGCCAAACAGTTTATCGATAGTGGCGATTTTTTATGGAATGCAGGTATATTTGCTTGGAAATTAAGCACCATACAACAAGCCTTTGAATTGTATTTGCCCGATGTAGACGAATTATTTAAACGTATAGAAGATAAAATAGGCACCGACGAAGAGAAAAATGCCATTGTGGAAACTTATTCCCAGTGTCGTTCCATTTCCATAGATTATGGAGTAATGGAAAAAGCCGACAATGTCAATGTATTGTCTTCTAATTTCGGATGGTCTGATTTGGGAACTTGGACGGCTCTTTTTGAACAATTGAAAAAAGATGATAACAACAATGCCATAGCCTCTCCCAACGATGTATTTGTATACGATACAAGCAATAGCATAATCAACACACCCAAAAATAAAGTGGTGGTAGTACATGGTTTACAGGATTATATCGTATCTGAAAGCAATAATGTATTGCTTATTTGTCGTAAAGAAGATGAACAACATATACGTCAGTTTGTTACAGATGTACAGATGAAAAAAGGAGACGAATATGTTTAACTTTATATGTAATTGATTGTATGGAAGAAGAAAAAAATATTATAGAAGAAGTTGCATCAAGCGAATATAAATATGGTTTTACTACGGATATTGAAACGGAGTATTTTCCCAAAGGAATTTCGGAAGATATAGTACGCAAAATTTCAGCTTATAAAAAAGAACCCGAATGGTTGCTCGAATTTCGCTTACAAGCTTATCGTAAATGGTTGACAATGCAAGAACCTGAATGGGCACACTTGTCTTATCCCAAAATTGACTATCAAGAGGTAATTTACTTTGCAGTGCCTAAAAAACAAAAGGAATTAAAAAGCATGGACGAAGTCGATCCTGAATTAGTGGAAATGTTTAACAAATTAGGCATTTCGTTAGATGAGCAAAAACGTTTGTCGGGAGTAGCTGTCGATGCTGTTGTGGATTCAATGTCAGTGAAAACTACCTTTCAAGATAGCTTAAAAGAGGAGGGAATTATTTTTTGTTCATTTGGCGAAGCCGTACAAGAACATCCCGAGTTGGTAAAAGAATATTTAGGAAAAGTAGTTCCTTATACCGATAATTTTTTCGCTGCTCTAAATTCAGCAGTATTTAGCGATGGCTCATTTTGTTACATCCCCAAAGGGGTAAAATGTCCCATAGAACTATCTACATATTTTCGTATAAATGCCTCGAATACAGGTCAATTTGAACGTACACTTATTGTAGCCGATGAAGATTCCTATGTGAGTTATATGGAGGGCTGCACCGCTCCTCAAAGAGATGAAAATCAACTGCATGCGGCTGTTGTAGAAATTATAGCTCAAAAAAATGCAGAAGTAAAATACTCGACTGTGCAAAATTGGTATCCGGGAGATAAAGAAGGGAAGGGCGGTATTTATAATTTTGTAACCAAACGAGGATTGTGCAATGGCGAACATTCGAAAATATCGTGGACTCAGGTAGAAACGGGTTCTTCGGTAACGTGGAAGTATCCGAGTTGTGTACTCAAAGGCGATTATTCCGTAGGAGAATTTTATTCGGTTGCTCTTACCAATAATTATCAGCAAGCAGATACTGGTACCAAAATGATACACCTTGGTAAACATACCAAAAGCACCATTATTTCCAAGGGGATTTCGGCGGGTTATAGCCAAAATAGTTATAGGGGATTGGTGCGTATTACTAAACAAGCAAAAAAAGCACGAAATTATACCCAGTGTGATTCATTGTTGCTTGGCGATAAATGCGGAGCACATACCTGGCCCTTTGTAGAGTGTAAAAATAAAACTGCCATACTCGAACACGAGGCTTCTACGTCTAAAATATCAGAAGATCAATTGTTTTACTGCCAGCAAAGAGGCATAGGTATGGAAAGTGCTATTGGGCTAATTGTCAATGGCTATGCTAAAGAAGTATTGAGACGCCTGCCTATGGAGTTTGCGGTAGAAGCACAAAAACTATTGAACGTGAGTTTAGAGGGTAGTGTGGGGTAAAAAAATAGTTACAGTATAGCATAAAAACTATTTTTACTCTTTCTCAAAATTAAATACACCACCGCCTTGTTTTAGTATCATTGTTTTGTTTATAGGGTTAAATTCCATAAGGATACCTGCCTGTTTGCAATCAAATTTATCTTTTTCAATTGCCTCTAAAGGAAAAGAAGGTTGTCCTGTTCCTTGTCCAAAAAGTTGATTGTTTTTGTTTGTAATTGTTATTTTTAGCGGAAGTTGTTTGCTTGAATAAACGCCTATATATTGATTTAATTCTTCGTCAGTTAGTTCGTATGTTGTGAATGTTGGAATTTCAAAGGGCTTGTTATATACGGCACTCAGTATGGCAATGGAAATGTCATTTCCGTTGAAATTCATGCCATTTGATGTGTAAGAAAATGAGATGTCGCCCGCTGGGAAATAAGCAAGTATTGAATTAAATCCATCTATTCCTCCTGTGTGTCCAACACCTATTTTGTCGTAAAACGGCATTTGAAAAATTCCCATTCCATAGTGATTTTTAAAGGTTTGCATTTTTTTTAGACTTTTTTTTGAAATGAGTTTTCCTTTGAAAAGAGCCTTGCTGAATAAAACTAAATCTGTAGGAGTTGAAGTGATTGCTCCTGCACCCAATGCTTGTGAAACATCTAATTCGGGAGCTAATTCCCAATGTTTATTGAGAAAAACATATGAATAAACTTCATGGTTTGAGGTACGTATTTCTTTTTCTAAGTAGGTGTTTTTTAGTCCAATAGGAGTAGTGATTTTGTCTTTTAGTATTTTTGAAAATGGTTTATTGTAAATTTTTTCAAGGATATAGCTAAGTAAAATATAATTTGGATTGCTATAAGCCATTTTAGTATCGGGAGCAAAATCGCTTCCACCTTTTACGATAACTTCAATCATTTCCTCTTCGCTTATTGGCTTGGTATGCAGGTTTAAACCTACAAATTCATCCATGTGATTGTGAAGTCCGCTTCGGTGGTAGAGTAGGTGTTCGATGGTGATTGTATTTGCGTTTTCAATGCTTGGAAACCATTTGTCAATGGTTTGGTTTAGACTCAGTTTTTTCTCTTCTATTGCCTTGAGGACAAGTACAGCCGTGAATGTTTTTGAGATGGAGCCAATTCTGTATTTTGAATTGCTGTTTGCTTTTATATCCTGTTCTATATCGACAAATCCTACTGTTTTTGAGTAGATTATCTTTTTCCCTTTTGCAATAGCAACACTTCCCATAAAAGCATTATTTTCCGAAAGTGCGTCAAAATAGGTATCTAATTTCGCTTTGTCAATGTTTTGAGAAAATCCCACAAAACTTATTAAACTTATACTTAGTGATAAAATTAATGCTTTTTTCATTTTTTAATTTATTTTTTTGGCAGTGCAAAAATACTCTTTTTTTAATTATCTAATAAAAATAAAATTATAGTGGGAGTTAGAGGTGTATTTTTTGTTGGGGGAGGGTAATATAAGCGATTTATCTTTTCTTGCGACAACTATTAAATTTAATATATCGTCTTTTTTTGACTTTTTGTAAGAAACACTTGTCTATATGTAAAAAATGTTTTACTTTTGCAGAAAAAAATCTTTAAAACAAAATCTTATGAAACAGAAAATTTTATTACCAAACAAGTTTAAAAGAATAGGATGGTTTATTCTTATTCCAGCTACATTAATGGGCATTGTCTTAATGATAATAGATCTTGAGACAATAGAAATTAACGCTACAGTCTTTGCTATATGTTCGACTAAATTTATAGAGACTCAATATTTTAGTTTTATTAATACCAATATTGTTAGCACTCTTGTTGGGGTGTTGTTTATTGTTGGTGGCTTAATGGTTGGTTTTTCAAGAGAAAAAAACGAGGATGAATATATTTCAAGTCTTCGTTTAAATTCTCTGTTATGGGCTGTATTGATTAATTATATCTTGCTATTGTTTGCTTTCCTATTTATTTATGGATTATCATTTGTTCATGTAATGATATACAACATGTTTACAACTTTAGTGATTTTTATTGTTAAATTTAATTATTCTCTATTTCGTCATTCTAAAACAGTTTCAAATGAAGAATAATATCAGGGTAGAAAGGGCTATAAAAAACATAACACAGAAAGACTTAGCCGACATTATTTCTGTTAGTCGTCAAACTATAAATGCAATTGAAGCAGGCAAATATGTTCCTTCTACTGTTTTAGCACTTAAAATTGCAAGGTTTTTTGGTAAACCCGTTGAAGATATTTTTTTACTTGAGGATGATGATTAATTTGAGCTTGAGTAAATGTATAATTGTCAGGGATTTATTTATAAAAAACTGTTGTATGCTGATAATTTATTTCATTTTTAAAAACTCTTTTCTGCAAATTGACCTAAAAAATAGAATGCCAATATAGGTATAAACATAAATTTTGCTGATTTTTCAAGTAAATCAAATTGATTTAGAGCAACTAATAATATTGCAATTAGTAATATCATGATAATGTCAAATGTTCTCTTTCTCATTCGTATATTAATATTTATTTTTTTTATATTGCAAAAATACTCTTTTTTCACATACAATTGTATAAATAAAAAAAATCTCAAAAACGAGGATTGTTGTTTTTAAGATTTTAGGAGTAGGGGGGAGTAAGTGTATTTGTTTGGGTATTAGTTAGTCTCGCCCTTAAATTCTTTTACGAATTTTTTGATATTTTCGTGATGAATCAATGAGATGCTTTTGTTTACTTTGGATACTTTTTTAACTATAAAGCGTTCAAAAAAACTTAAGTCTTCAAAAATAAACTCACCACCTAAGTAATATTTTGTTGTAGCGTGGTTTAACAGTACATCGGGGAAGGAAGCCCTCATTTCTTCGGCTTGCTTTTCTTTTCCCGGATCCATACCGCAAATAAATAAACCTATTTTCTTGGTTTTTAGTGTTTTTAAATTTCTACGAATAAAACGTTTGGTTTTTTTCATAGGTCTTCCGGCATAGATAGCTGTTCCTAAAATAACGGCTTCAAATTCTTGAAGATTAACCTCGTTTTTATGTTGTAAGTTGAAAAGTTTAATTTCATCTAATTTGAGTTGTTCGGCAAGCATTTCGGCTACTTTTGCTGTTGTTCCGTGTTTAGAACTAAAAATAATGGCTGTTTTCATTTCTATAAATATTTGATATAGAGTATTAAAAATTATCTACCCTTATAGAAAAGGGTAGATAATGGTTTTGATTTATTTTTTTTCAGCAAGTTCCCTGCCAGCGTGTAAACATTTTATGTTTACATCTACTATATTTTGTCCTTTGCTGATAAATGTATCGTGTATGGTTTTTTCTATGTCTTTCATTTCTAATTGTAGAAAAGGTGTAGCTGCTCCTAAGATTACCATATTGGACGAGCGTGCCGACCCCAAGTCCTTAGCAATTTTATCGGCATCGGCAGCAATTTTATGAGGCAGTTTATCAATTCTATCCATCAATGCTTGCATGTCGGGATAATTGGGTATATTGATAAAAGGATTGGTGTTTGTAATTACCCATCCATCTGGTTTTAACATAGGTAGGTAGCGTAATGCTTCCATAGGTTCTACAGATATGATGATGTCTGCTTTTCCCATAGGGATGAGGTCGGCAGCGATTTCTTTGTCGGACAAACGTAAATGTGATTGTACGTCTCCGCCTCGTTGGCTCATTCCGTGTACTTCGGCTTGCTTTAAAAACAGCCCTTGCTTAACGGCGGTATTTCCAATGATGGTAGCTATAGATAAAATACCTTGTCCGCCAACTCCTGCTAATATGATGTTTATGTTCATTATATTTTTCTTTTTAAGGGATTACTAAATTATTTTTTACTTTTTAATCTACGTTTTAACGTTTGAACGCACTCACGAAGGGGAATAATTACAGAAACACCTTGGTATTCAAGTTCTTTTTTGATTATAGCAAGGTTTTCTTCGTGGTGTTTGGGTAGGGGGTTGATTACATGAAGATGTTCTTTTTCAACTCCTAAGCCAAGGCAAATGCTTTCAATGCGTCCGAACCCGTGAGATGTTTGTCCTCCGGTCATTCCAGCTGTAGAGTTGTCAAGGATGAGGACGGTAATGGGTGTTTTTTCTACGATACAATCGAGTAGGGAAGTCATTCCTGAATGGCAGAAAGTGGAATCGCCAATGACTGCTACACAAGGATTTAATCCAGCATCAATGGCACCTTTTGCCATGGTAATGGAGGCTCCCATGTCTACGCAGCTACTTATGGCATCGTAAGGAGGTAAAGCTCCTAAGGTATAGCATCCTATATCGGCAAAAACTCTTCCTTTTCCGTAGGGTTCCATAGCTATATTCAATGCTTTATAAGTATCGATGTGTGGACATCCCAAACATAGAGCGGGTGGGCGAGGGGCTACTATATCGGGAATAGCTTCGCCGGGTGTAGAGGGTAATCCTAAGGCAATAGCTACTGCATTTCCGTTGAGTTCGCCTACACGTGGAAGTGTTCCGTCTAAGCGTCCTTTGATGCTTAAACAGCGGTCGAGCAAGCCTCTTAGTTGTTCTTCGATAAATGGATAACCTTCTTCTATGACTAAGATTGTTTTGCATTCGTCTACCAATTTATTGATATGGTTTTGTGGCAGTGGATATTGCGTAACTTTGACTATGGGATAGGGGCATTTTCTGTCGGGATAATTTTCCATTAAGTAGTTATAAGCAATTCCCGATGTGATAATTCCCATTGATTTGTCTTCTCCGTCTATGTAGGCGTTGAAGTTTGAGTTTTCTATATCTTTTTTTATTTCAGTTTGCTTGTCCAATAATTCATTGTATTGTTTGCGTGCTATGGCTGGCAAAAGAATGAATTGTCTTGGGTTTTCGGGTAGTTTTATTTGGTTTTGTTCTCTTTTATAATGGCAGTTAACGCCTGAACGTGAGTGAGCTAATCGTGTAGTTATTCGTAAAAGTACGGGTATTCTGTGTTTTTCTGAAAAATCGAAAGCTGCGATGGTCATATCGTATGCTTCTTGTTGATTTGATGGTTCGAATATGGGTATGATTGCAAACTGCCCGTAATAACGAGAGTCTTGTTCGTTTTGAGATGAATGCATGCTTGGGTCATCGGCTGAAAGGAATACCAATCCGCCGTTGGCTCCCGTGATAGCGGAGTTCATAAAAGCATCTGCGGCAACATTTAAGCCAACGTGTTTCATACAAACTATGGAGCGTTTACCTGCGTATGACATTCCTATGGCTGTTTCCATAGCTGTTTTTTCGTTTGCTGACCATGCACGGTGTACATTGTTTGTTGCAGCTTGTTTGGATGCTTGTACATATTCCATGATTTCCGTAGAGGGAGTTCCTGGATAAGCGTATACGCCTGAAACACCTGCATCTAAGGCTGCTTGTGCAATAGCTTCATCGCCTAACAATAATAATTTTTGCATAATATTTATATTTTTTTATGTTTAATTTTTTTTATTTTAAAATTCTAATTCTCTTAGTAAATTCCCTTTTTCGTCGTAAAATTTCCAGTTTCCTGTTTGTTCACCGTTCTTATATTGACCGGTATAGTGTATTTTTTCGTTGGGATACCAAACGGTGTATTCCCCGTGTAATTTTCCGTTTTTATAATAGCCTTGGCTGTTTTTTTTGCCATCATCGAACCATGAGGTCCATTTGCCATCACGCTCTTGTTTTTTGTCGTAGGTGCCTTCTATAAATTTTTCTTCGTTTTGATGATAGGAGGTTTCTTTATAAGGAGTTTTTTTGCCATCGTCTTCTATGATGTATTCAATTTCTTTTCTTGGTTTTCCATCTTCCCAGCTTTCTAAAACGATGGTTTCTGTTTTTTTATGTTGACAAGCTATAGCGAGTAATACAAAGGAAAATAAGATGAAAAATACTTTGGTTTTAGTTGCCATTTTTTTATTTTTTATATGCGTTATTTAATTCTTTGATAACCTCGTCTGTAATATCGTATATTTTATTTGCATATAAAATAGCTGATCCAGTAGAGGTTGCTAACACATAGTCGGCTTTGTATTTTTTGTCGTTTACTCTTCGTGCTGCATTTATAATGGAGTCGGTTATTTCTCGGTGAACCGATTCTTCTTTGGCGGCTAAAATATGGGAATACTGTTCTTGTAATCCTTGTAATTCAGCGGCTTCCTTTTGCAGTTGTTGTTCTGCATTTTGTATTTGGGTTTGTGTAAGTACGTTGTTTTGTACGTTGTTTTGGTAGTTGTTGTATCTTTCTTGCAATGAGTTTTGTTTGTTTGCCAATTCTTGCTGGTATTTGATGGCTTCAGTTTCTAAATCTTTGGTTAACAGTTCAGCTAAGACAAAATTCTTGATAATAGAATCGTTGTTAACGGTTAGCATGACCGAATTGTTGCTACTTGAAATTACATTGGCTAATTTGTCGGAGTCTTTGTTGCTTGTAAAATGGAGTATGTAAATAAGGACTATGGCTATTAGTAAAATTACATAAGCAATAGCTTTATACATGGGGTTGTTTATCAAGGGACATGATTTTGTCTTTTTTAATGTTGGTGTTTCTAACTCTACATTTTCATCAAAAACTTGTTCTTCTTGAGGGTTAATGTGTGTTTGTTCCGTGTTTTCTATGTTATTGTTTTCCATTTTTATGCTTTGATTTAAGGGGTTTTAATTAGTTTCCTTTGTCGGATAAAAATTTGATTCTCATTATTCTAATTTCTTCCATGGTGTATTCATCTTCGCCTAAATCGTTTAGGGCGTTTTCGATAGAGTCTATTTGTGTTTCTAACAAGTATTCCATAATTTCCTCTTGATGATATATATCAATGGCTTCTTCTATATAATAATCTATATCTAATTTGGTGCCTGAGTATACTATGCTTTCTATTTCGGTAAGTAGCTCTTCTTTGGTGAGGTTTTTGGCTCTTGCTATGTCTTCGAAGCTAATTTTTCGGTCTATGTTTTGTATAATGTAAACTTTTAGACTTGATTTATTGATGACGGATTTGACTACTAAATCTTGGGGTCTATCTATTTCGTTGTCTTCTACATATTTTTTTATCAGGTTAATAAAAGGTTGTCCGTATTTTTGGGCTTTTCCTACGCCTACGCCTGTTATTTGTGTCATTTCTTCCATGTTTATAGGATATTGCACACACATATCTTCCAAGGAGGTTTCTTGGAAAATAACGTAGGGGGGGAGGTTCTCTTTTTTGGCAATGTGTTTGAGTAGGTCTTTTAGCATATTAAAAAGAGCTTTGTCGTTGACTCCGTCTTTTTGTGAAATTGCTATTTTTTCTACTTCTTGATCATCGTCATCCTCTTCATCTTCATCTTCTTCATCTTTAATAATAGAGATGGAGTAGGGCTTTTTTAAGAATTTTTCTCCGTTGGGAGTTAGCTTTATAATTCCGTAGCTTTCTACGTCTTTTATTATAAGTTTTTCAAACAACATTTGCCTTATTAGCGAAATCCAAAATTTTTCACTTTTATCTTCACCTTCTCCAAAACAACTCAATTGATTGTGTTTGAATTTTTTTACATTGGTAGAAGCTTTTCCTATTATCACATTGATAATGTGTTTATCCTTGTATTGTTGTTTTAACTCTTGAATGGTTGACAACAAAATTTGAATGTATTCTTTTCCTTCCATTTTTAATTTAGGGTGTAGGCAGTTGTCGCAACAGCTGCAGTTTTCGTTTTCGTATGATTCTCCAAAATAAAACAATAAATGCTTGCGTCTGCAAAGTGTAGTTTCGGCGTAAGCTATGGTTTCACTTAGTAACTGTTTAGATATTTCTTGTTCGGCAAATGGTTTGTTTTTTAGTAGTTTTTCCATTTTCATAAGGTCGTTGTAGGAGTAAAAGGCTACGCAGGTAGCTTCTCCCTCGTCTCTGCCTGATCGACCTGTTTCTTGATAATATCTTTCGATGCTTACAGGCATGTCGTAATGGATGATATATCGGACGTTGGGTTTGTCTATTCCCATGCCGAAGGCGATGGTGGCAACTATTACGTCTGCATCTTCCATTAAAAAATTATCTTGATTCTCCACACGGGTACTGCTGTCTAAACCAGCATGATATGGTAGGGCTTTTATTTTGTTAACGTTTAATTTTTCGGCAAAATCTTCTACTTGTTTTCGACTTTGACAGTAGACTATTCCCGATTGGTTGGGTTTGCTTTTGATGAATTTTATAATTTCTTTGTCCACATCTTTGTCTTTTTCTCGTATTTCGTAGTAAATATTTGGACGGTTGAACGAGGATAAAAAGACTTGAGCATCAAGCATACCCAAATTTTTTTGTATGTCGTTTCGTACTTTAGGAGTTGCTGTGGCTGTTAATGCCATGATGGGAGTTTTTTTCCCTAAGGAGTCGACAACATTTTTTATGCGTCTGTATTCCGGACGAAAATCGTGTCCCCACTCTGAAATACAATGTGCTTCGTCTATAGCAAAAAATGAAATTTTGATGTTTCTTAACATGTCAAGATTTTCTTCTTTTACTAAGGATTCGGGAGCGACATAGAGCAGTTTGGTTTTTCCTTTGTATAAATCTTCTTTTACGTCTAATTGTTCTGCTTTTGTTAGAGAGGAGTTGTATACATGGGCTATTCCATGCTCTAAGCTAAAGTTACGAAGAGAGTCTACTTGATTCTTCATCAAGGCTATTAGGGGCGAAATAATAATGGCAGTTCCTTCTAATAACATAGCAGGGAGCTGGTAGCACATTGATTTTCCACCTCCTGTAGGCATGACTACAAAGACATCTTTGTCATCTAATACGGCTTTAATAACATCTTCTTGATTGTATTTGAAGCTGTTAAAACCAAAAATTTCTTTTAGATGACGATGTAATTCTTGAGATGTTATCTGAGTCATAATTTTATTGAGTGTAATTTTTATAGTTTAGTTAATGTGTGATTGCTTTTTTATTTTATGCAAAGGTATAAAAAAACGATTATGAAAATCTTTATTTATACTTTTTTTTCTTCTTTTTTTTGCCTTTCTTTGTTTTTACGGAATTATCACTTTCTTCTTCTAATAGTTCATCCTTATTTTCTTCCGTTTCTATGTTTGTTTTTATTTTCTTTTTTTTGCCTTTCTTTTCGGGATATTGATATACGTAAACAGCATGTTTTTTATCGAAGAAGGGTTTGATAGCGTTTGTTATTTCTTTGGATGTTAAACTGTTTAGCGTTTTTAAATAGGTTTCTTGGTCGGATAGTGGGTCGCTGTAGAAGTATTTATCAGAGATGTAATTTCTCCAATAGGAATTTTTTTCAATATTTACTTCCAATGATTTTTTGATTTGTTCTTTTGCTTTGTGTAATTCTTCGTCGGTAAATCCTTTTTCTAATAATTTACTGTGAATAGAGAGTATGGCTTTGTTTATTTTTTTTACTTTTTTAGGGTCGCAATTTAGGTAAATAAGTGAGGTGAAAACGGTTTCGGGATATTTTGAACGATTAAACTGTATTGCAGGCGAATAAGCTCCTCCCATTTTTTCTCTTATGATTTCAATCATGCGTATTTCCAATACTTCATGGAAAAGGTCTAAGCACACGTTGTTTTTTATGTTCCACTCATACTCGCTGTTAAACACGATTCCTATGGTGCTTTTATTGTCTATACCTACGTAAATATCAACATGTTTATCTTCGTCGGGAAATCCGTAATACACGTTTTTAAATAAGTCTTTCCCTTCAGATGTGGGTAGGCTGCCGATGTATTTTTCGATGAGGGGTAGGCTTGTGTCTGGGTCAATGTTTCCTACAAATGCAAATATAAGGTTGGCAGCGTTGCTAAATCGGGCTTTATATACTTCAATGGCTTGTCTGTACGAAGCATTGTTTAAGAGAGTTTCGTCGGGGATAGCTGGTTTGCGAGGGTCGTTTTGTGTTATGGTTTTTACAAGTGTATCGAGAAATACAAAGGTTGGATTTGAGGTGATAAATTTTAGCTGATTTTTCATTTCTGAAACAATAGCTTTGAAAGCACTTTCATCGAAACGAGGTGCATCGTAGTATAAATAAAGTAGTTGCAACATGGTTTCAAAATCGTTGACGGTGCTACTTCCGTAAAAGCCATTTGATATTTCGTGAATATAAGGCGATATGCTTATTTTTTTTCCTTTCAGTGCTTTGTTGAGTGAGATGTAGTCAAATTCGCCCAAACCCGAACGTTCTACCAAATTGGTAGCGAATAGGGTAGAGGGGAAATCATATAAAGAAAATAAACTGCTGCCTCCCGGTTCGCGGGCTTCCATTAGTATTTCATCGTCTTTGAGTTGTGTTTGTTTGATAATTACTTTGATGCCGTTTGCTAAGGTATATTCGGTGGCTTTTACTTCTTTTAATTCTTTGCTTGCCACTACTTTACTTCCCGTTAATTCTTTTTCAATAAGAGGTTTTTCTTCAAAATCATCTACATAAGCACTTACTTTTTTATAGGTTTCTTGTTTGAGCAAGTCTTTAACTTCTTGTTCGCTAAGTATATGTAAACCTTCTTTTTCGGGTCCTGTGATAACGATTACAAAATTATCGTTGATAATCCATTTTTTAAGTAAGTCGTTGATTTCACTTACTTTTATAGTTTCCAATAATTTTTTAGTTTGTATATACCGAGTTTTAGCTCCCATAATAGGTGTTTCGTTTAAAAAATGCTTGACATAAGACGAGGCTAAAGCAGACGAAAGGGTTTTATTTTCTTCGTTGGCTGCTTTTTTTAGGTTAGCCAAAAGTTCTTCTTTGGCACGTTCAAATTCACTTTCGAGAAAACCAAATTGTTTAACTCTCTCTTCTTCAGTAAGTAATAGCAATAGGGTTTCTTCCATTTTATTTTCTTTGGCAAGGGTATAGCCTGTAAGTGCATCTACATTGCCTATGAAAGGATTATAATAGCTTCCTGCTTGAATGGCTGGTGATTCTGGGTTTTGCTGTAACTCGTCAAATCGTTCGTTTATCATCATGTTGTATAGGTTTTGCATGATAATTATGCGATAATCTTCTAAGTTTTTTGCTTGAAACTTTTTAAATTTTCTGAGTGTAAGTATTTGACTGTGGGTGGCTTCCTTGTCGGTAGCTCGTGTTATCAATACATCTTTGTGTTCGCCTATGGGATATATTATTTTTTCGGGTGCATTTTCGGGGTTTTTTAGTGGAGAAAATAGCTCTTTTACTTTAGCTTCGGCATAATTTACATCTATATCGCCTACAATAACAACGGCTTGTAAATTAGGTCTATACCAGTCTCTATAAAATTTTCGTAAGGTTTCGTGTTTGAATGATTTTAGGTTTTCATAGGTGCCTATGGGCAGTCTGTCGGCGTATCGTGAATTGGTAAAAACAACAGGAAACCAAGTCTTTCTCATTCTTTCGTCTGCATTTTTTCCTACCCTCCATTCTTCGATAATAACTCCGCGTTCGGCATCTATTTCTTTGCCCTCCATGCTTAGGTTGGCAGCCCAATCTTGTATGACTAAAAATCCACTATCTAACTGATTTTGATTATCGGTGGGCACGGTTAACATGTATACGGTTTCGTCGAAACTGGTATAGGCGTTGATGTCGCCTCCAAAACGCATGCCTATGGATTGCATGTAACTAACCAATTTATTTTTTTCAAAATGCTTACTTCCATTAAAAGCCATGTGTTCGGTAAAATGAGCTAATCCTACTTGATTATCATCCTCTTGCATAGAACCCACTTTGACTACTAAGCGTAATTCTACCCTGTTTTCGGGCTTGGCATTTTTTTGTATGTAATAAACCAAACCGTTTTCTAATTTTCCTATTTTTACTTTGGGATTTATAGGGATGTTTTGATTAGCAAAATCAGATTTTTGTGAAAATCCTGCGGATAATACAGTGGCTAAAATAAAAGCTGATAGTATATGTATAAAATTTTTCATGCTAAATAGTGATTTTATTTTTTAATATATGGATAAGTTTAAGTTTTGTTTAAATACTTGTAAATTAGGATTTTCATCCAACATTACTTTGTATTTTTCGTCAGGGTCAATAATTTTAGGGGTTGTTTTTATATGGGGATTTACGTGTATATCGTAGTCGTATTTGATTCCTATTTCTGCTTCAATTATTTGAATAAGTGAACCTATTACATTTTTAATTTCTTTTTCTCCTATGGTATTGGCAACTTCTACGATGAGTTTGTTTTCTTTAATAACGGGTGTTTGTTCGTTTAGCAACGACCTTGCAGCTATGGCGTTGGTGGTTGCTTTTTCTACGTAACTTTTCCAGTTTTGTGTAAGCAATTCAAATGGGTCTATTGCGGTGTTACATGTTTCTATTTCTGTTTCACCCTCTTCTAATACAATAGGTTGAGTTTCTATTGTTTGGGTATAAGTATTTGTTGTTTGATTTTCTTTTTGTGTTTCTTTGCTTTCTTCTTGTTCTGTATTTGATAAAAAAGACTTAATATCTCTTGTTTGCTTTATGTTTGTTAGTTGGTTGGTGTTTCTTTTAAAAGCAGATACAGTGTTTTCCGTATCTTTTGTATCAGTGGTTTGTGGATTATTTGTGGGTGTTTGTTCTGTTAAATAAGATTTAATTTCTGTGGTTTGTTTTTGAGGTGCTTCTATGTTTGATTTTCTTGTAAATGTTTGTTTTTCTTCTACTTTTTCTAAAATTTTTGAAGGTTGAGGTGTGTGTGTTGATGTTTTTGCAACTGTGTGTGTTGTTGCCGTTTCATCGGTTGGGGTTTTTGAGGTGGTTGATTTTTTTTTAGCACACATCATCAGAGCTAATTCCACGTGTAGGCGTTTGTTGTTTGCACTTTTGTATGTAACATCGCATCGGTTAAATATATCAAGGCATTCTAACATAAAGTTGGTATCTAATTGCTTAGCTTGTTCGATGTAGAGTTGAGTTATGTTTTCGCCCGTTTCTAATAAATTGGTAACGCCTAATTTACATGTCATTAAATTGCGGATGTGTTCGCTTATGTTTTCTATAAATCGCTGTCCATCGAAACCTTTTTCTATGATGGTATTATACTGTGTAAGTATTTGAGCTATATCGCCTTCGTTTATAGCTTTCATCATTTGGAAAAAATAATTAAAATCAATTAAGTTAAGATTTTCAATGATGTGTTCGTAGGTTATGTTTCCGTCTGAAAAATTTACCGATTGGTCGAAAATAGATAGGGCATCGCGTAGGCTTCCATCGGCTTTTTGTCCAATGATTTCCAAGGCGGATTCTTCAAATAAAATATTTTCTTGAGAGGCGACATATTTTAAATGACTGACAATGTCGTTTGTTTTAATTCTTTTAAAATCAAATATTTGACAACGCGACAGTATGGTGGGTAGAATTTTGTGTTTTTCGGTGGTGGCTAAGATAAATTTTACATAGGAGGGTGGTTCTTCTAATGTTTTTAAAAAAGCATTGAAAGCGGCAGGACTCAACATGTGTACCTCGTCTATGATATAAACTTTATACTTAACACCTTGAGGTGGAATGCGTACTTGATCGACCAATGCCCTGATGTCGTCTACCGAGTTGTTGGAGGCGGCATCGAGTTCAAAAAAGTTAAACGAAGTAGATTGATTAAAAGCCAAACAGGATTCGCATTGATTGCAGGCTTCGCCTTCTTCGGTTATGTTTAAGCAGTTGATGGTTTTAGCTAAAACACGGGCACAAGTGGTTTTACCTACTCCTCGCGGTCCGCAAAACAAAAAGGCTTGTGCTACCTGATTGGAGCGTACAGCATTTTTTAATGTTGTTGTAATAGAATCTTGTCCTACAATAGTTTTAAATGTAGACGGGCGATATTTTCGAGCAGATACTATGTAATTATTCATCTAATATTATTCGATTAAAATATTTACAAAAATACAAAAAAAAATGTCGCAATAAGCCATAAATAAAAAAAACTAATTAATTATAATATCACAATGCAAAAAAATAATTGTCATAATTTATTGGAGGGTTTTGTGGGGTAGGGAGGGGCTTCCTGAGCGAAGTCGAAGGATGCCATTATTTGCGACTCATGTTGGGTTGTGTGTTTTTACTGTTGTTGGTTTTTATGTTTTAAAGATTGATTTTACCCTAACGGAGTAAAATGTTTATAGGACTTGTGAATGTAAATAGATTCGACCCCGGTGGGGTCGAATGGTATGTTGTACATATGTTGTCTATAAACATGCAATCCCTTCGGGATTAGGTTATGATTCTTTATGTTTATAAATATTATTGTTTTTAAAATAATTCACTGTTCTGCTAAAAGCCTTATAAAATATCATTTTTTTAGCTTAGAGTGTAGAATAAAATATGTACTTTTGTAAGCATTTTGTTTACGGATGTTTGATTGTTTAAATATCTTAAAACAAGAGCGTTAATAAAATTTATATCAGAATATATTCTAAAAATGTTTTCAGAAATAGTCGATTCATACCATTGGGAGACTTTAAATGAGGAGGTAAAAACCAAGACAAAACAGGATGTAGAGCGAGCTTTACAGACTGAATATTTGAGCGTTGAGGATTTTAAAGCCCTAATTTCACCAGCTGCTGCTGATTACTTAGAGATTATGGCTGCAAAAAGTCGTTCTATTACTCAAAAACGTTTTGGTAAAACCATACAGCTTTATATACCACTTTATTTGAGCAATGAGTGTACGAATCACTGTGTTTACTGCGGTTTTAATCACAATAATCAAATTGACCGCATTGTGTTGAATGAGGATGAAATTTTAGCCGAAGTTGAAGTTATAAAAAACATGGGCTACGAGCATTTGCTTTTGCTAACGGGCGAATCGCCTAAACATGCAGGAGTGGATTATATCGAGCATGCAATCAAGTTAGTACGTCCGTATTTTAAGCAAATTAGTTTGGAAGTACAGCCTTTGTCTACCGATGAATACAAGCGATTGATAGATGTGGGTTTACACGGGGTGTATATTTACCAAGAAAGTTATCATAAAACACACTATTCTATGTATCATCCTGCTGGGAAGAAAAAAGATTATACATGGCGTATCAATACCCCCGACCGATTGGGCGAGGCAGGTGTACACAAAATAGGCTTGGGTGCTTTGTTGGGATTGGAAAATTGGCGGGTAGAAGCAGTCTTTTTGGCTTTACACTTGCGTTATCTTGAAAAAAAATATTGGAGAACCAAATATGCCCTTTCTTTTCCGCGTATACGTCCGCATGCGGGAGGTTTTATGCCTAATTATTTGTTGAGTGATAAGGATTTAGCTCAAATGATATGGGCTT
>JAAYRN010000141.1 GCA_012518765.1 Bacteroidales bacterium | reverse complement strand
AGCGAAGAAGAGTAAAACAGTAGTGTTATACTATTCAACTATTTAAATTCTATTACATTATGAAGATTAAATCTTTTTTTCAAAAATATCCTACCGTAGCTATTTTAACAAAAGTTATTCTAATTTCCTTTGTTATTGTAATAGTAGTCATCCTTTCGCTTCGTTTTTTTACAAATCACGGAAAAGAATATTTAGTGCCTGATTTTAAAAACCTTACTTTAACAGAGTTAGAGGATTTTGAAAAGAACAAAAACAAACATAAGTTCAAATTAATCATCAACGACTCTGTTTTTATGCCCGATATGGCAGGAGGAACTGTAATTTCTCAAGATCCTGAAACTGAGATGAAGGTAAAAAAAGGTCGTAAAATATACCTATCTATCAGCATGATGGTTCCCCCTCAGGTAGAAATGCCTAATTTGGTTGATTTATCGCTTAGACAAGCCGTAAACATGTTAGAATCAAATGACTTGAAATTAGGACAGGTGATTTATCAACCCAGTAAATATCCCAATGTTGTGTTGGAACAACGCTATAAAGGAAATCTTATCAAAGAAGGGAAAAAAATTCCTTATCACTCCTCCATCACCTTGATTGTAGGGAAAAAAGCAGGTGAAGACAGTTATATAGAAAATATTGAATTTGTGCAATAAACATGGTTTTTTAGTCGTATTATCTTGTCTTTGTATGTATTTACAAGGACAAACATCTTTACGTATTTCTACAAACGATACACTTACTCATATTTGTTTTGAAAACACCTTAGTCGATACGGTTTTATACCTTGTTATTCCCAATCAACAAGAAGATTATAAGTTGGAATATGAAAACCCAAACGACAGTCAACACCTACACTTACAAACAGAAATAATTCAATTTAGAGATTGCAAAGGATTGAAAATCAAATGTAAAGGAAATTGTCTTCAAAAAAATGTGGGAGTTTTATTGCAACATCGTTTTCCCTCTCAACATCCATTATTTTCTTCGGTTTTTTCTCCTGCTTATAAGCAAGTATTTTCTAATTTGCAAACACTTGATTTTCAGATAGATTCTTCTCAATCCATGTTAATTATAAGTCATAACCTATTTGTTTCTACTCTTTCCGAATTTGTAAAAGAGAAAACACAAAACGGTATCAACATTCACCTATTAGTCGCAGAATCAAATTCTTCTATAGAGGACATACAAGACCTGATTACAGAAACATACCATGCTTTTAAACCTGATTATGTGTTGTTAGTAGGTGATGATGAACATATTCCATCTTATCGCATGGGTGAAGGATTATCCGATGCACACTATACACTCATTGATGGCAATGATTTTTTCCCAGAAATGATTATAGGACGCATTTCTGTACAGTCTGTCAATGATTTACAAGTACAATTAAAAAAAATATCTCAACGAGAAAAAACTTATTTTTCAAAGCGAGCTTTACTGATAGCTTCCAATCATTATTCCTCACAAACAGGAATTTACGATTGGGAACACATGAAAGTAGTATACAATATACTGCAAAATAAGCAGTTTTCTTCTATTTTTGAACTTTACGAAGACCACCCTAATAACGAAGAAAACATTCCTCCTTCGGAAAAAGAAATCTTACATAGAATAAACCAGGGAGTTTCTATTGTAAATTACTTAGGATACGGTAGTTACAATACATGGCAAAGTGGAAATTTCAATCATAATTCCATTGAAAAAATAAATTATACCTACGAATATCCCATAGTCGTTTCGGCAGCTTGTTTAAACGGTCATTTTTCTGAACGAGAATGCTTTGCCGAAAAATGGATGAATACTTCATTTGAAAATCAAGCCTGCGGGGCTTCGGCTTGCCTTATGTTTTCTTCTTTAGTTGACTGGGATGCAGCTGCTTTGATTTTACAATCATTTAATTATTTTCTACCACCAACAAGCGACAATGCTTCTTTGGGAAGTGTTTATTTACAAACCTATATAAAAACTATAGTCGATTTAGAACGTTCCAAAGACATATTAACTTGGATTGTTTTTGGCGACCCTTCCATGTCCATTTATCCCGACAAAACAACAGGTATAAAAACCACAGGGACATATTCACTCACCATTTACCCTAATCCTACCACAAACAAATGTTTTATACAGAGCAATCAACCTATAGAAGAAATACGTATTTTCGATATGTATGGAAAGCAAATCAAGTATATGCAAACAAAAAAAAGAGAAATCAAATGTAATTTCTCTTCATTTTCTGATGGAATTTATTTTATAAAAGTCAAGCTATCTAACGGAGAAAGCCTTACACATAAAATAGTAAAAAATCGTTAAACTTTTCGCCAACCTTCCTTAGCTGTATGTTTGATAGATACAGGAATAGCATATTTTTCCTGTAAATACACTGCTAATTTTTCTGTAAAATAAACCGAACGGTGTTGTCCTCCTGTGCATCCAAAAGCAATGGCAAGGTGTGAAAAATCGCGTTGTAAATAATTTTGCACTGCTATATTGATAACAGACGTAATATGTTCAAAAAACAATATTACTTCCTTCTCTTTTGCAAGGTATTGGATTACTTCTTCGTCTAATCCGGACAAACAAGCATAGGCTTCTAAGCGTCCGGGATTGGGCAAGCAACGACAATCGAAAACAAAACCTCCTCCATTTTCACCTGTATTACGAGGGTAACCTTTTTTATACGAAAAACTTTGGATATCTACATGTAATTTAGGCTGTTTGATAGATTGGAGAGCTTCGGAGTGTATTAGTTTTTCAAACACTTTCCACAAAGTAGGCAATTTGATAGGTAATGTTACATTTTCTAATATCCATTCCAAATTTTTCAGGGCATAAGGAATACTCAACAAAAAATGTTCTTTTCGCTCATAAAACACTCTGTATCCATACGAACCCATTGCCTGCATGATACGAACCAATACAAACGCATAGTAATATTTATGAAACAATTCGGGACTCCACGCCTTGGAATCTGCTAATTTTTCAACATAATATGCCAATAGTTCCTGACGTACGGCATGGGGAATATCGGCTTTGCCATCGTACAACAATGAAGCTACATCGTAAGGCAGTGCTCCTTTTCGTCCTCCTTGATAATCAATAAAAAATAATTTTTCATCGTGAAGCATAATGTTTCGAGACTGAAAATCGCGGAATAGAAAAAAATCAGCATCGGCTTGAAGTAAAAAATCTGTAAATGACTTAAAATCATTCTCTAACAATTGTTCATCGAAAGGAATATGAGCTAATTTAAGAAAATAATATTTGGAATAATTTAAATCCCAAAAAATAGATTGGCTATCGAAAGCGGCTCGGGTATAACAGAGTGAATAATCAAGT
>JAAYRN010000140.1 GCA_012518765.1 Bacteroidales bacterium | reverse complement strand
CGGAGGAGAACCATCGTTGACACGAAGTGGCGAATATCAAACAGCCAGTAACATAGAAGCCGGAAACATAACATATTTACATGAATTATGGTTTAAGCAAAGCATCAAACAATTTGATATAATTATAGGTCTACAAGATATATGCGAAGAATTGATTTTTAGCGAACATGCTGATATTTATTTGAATAGCTCTTTTGGTACACCTCCTACCATAGCGGAAAATATACCTTCACCCATTTTTCCACTAACTGCTTTGGGCTTGCAAGTGCACTACAATATAAGGGATAAATTTTTTATAAAAATGGCAGCCTTTGACGGCGTTCCCGATGATTTTTCAATTAATAAATACAATACATCATGGAAACTAAGTAAAAAAGATGGATTTTTATCTTTATTTGAATTATCCTATGCCAATGAATCGGAAAATAATTCAGGAACCTATAAATTAGGAGCTTATTATCATAATAAATACACAATCACTGAAAAAGAAGAAGGTGTAATTATTTCAGAAAATCATCCTCAAAATTATGGAGTATACGCTGTGATAGACCAAACGCTATATAAAAAAAATGAATCTCAAGAACTGAGTATGTTTACACAGTTGGCTATAAGTCCTAAAAACATTAATGAAAATTGGCTGTATGCAGGCATAGGTTTCAATTACAGAGGGCTTTTCAAAAATCGCAGTGAAGACATTTTAGGATTGGCATTAGCTTATGCCGAAATAGATAGCGAAGTAGGAAGTGAAGCTCTTATTGAGTTGACTTACAAATCACAATTGAATGATAATTTCTTTATACAACCTAATATTCAGTATTTTATTAATCCTTCAGGTACGGAAAGTAAACTGAAAAATCCCCTGTTGTTTTTTGTAAGGTTAGGTCTTGAATTTTAATAACTTGCTTTTCCCCTAAGGTCTTTCTAACGTAAAAATTAAGTGTAAAAATACATCGAAAAAACAAGAATACTCGTATCTATTTTTTGTACTTTTGCAGATATAAATATATCAATACAATGTTTTTTTATTCTCTAAAAAAGTATGCGATTTATGTTTTAATGGCTATTGGGTTGTTGTCGTGCAACTTACACTCTCCTCTCAAAGAAGATGTTTTTGTAGCTTATGTAGCTGATTTATCAATTCGTGATTTGGATTTCTATCAAAAAAACGACACAACTAAGGATTTTTGTACACTTGAAGATTTAAAATTACATCTTGCCAATCAGAATATAGCTTTAGTTTTTGCAATGCCCGTAGCAAGTACAAAATCAATCGAAATTTCTCAAAATTTATATATAGAAAATAGAATCATTGTCCATGATTTAATGAAAGAAAAAACAGAAGATAAACAAATTAATGGAATATTATATACGAAGTATAATGGAGAAGTTGATATTTTGAAAGAAGAAGATTTTCAGTATGATAAAAATATAAAACATGCTATGCAAGCGAAAAAGATGTTGCTTATAAATCAAAAGATTCCTCTTGATTTTGATCCTCATTCTAAGGAAACAAGCATGCAAAGCGGTGTAGGAGTACTTTCAAATCGTAAACTCTTGTTTGTTATAAGCAAAGAACCTATGAATAGCTATGATTTTGCGGCATTTTTTTTACACAAAGGCTGTAAAAACGCCATACTTTTAAACGAAACCTTAGCGGAAGTATACTTACCCGAACAAAATCATAACAAATTAGGCACTGATTTTGGAGTGTTGATCGGAGTAACAAAACCCCCTTTAAACTAATAAGACATGAACCCAAAAGTACAATTAGATATAAATAATCAATACGGAGTTTTTTTTATTGAAATGGAAGAGGAAATCATAGCCACCATGAGTTTCCGCTTAACAGATGAGAAGGAAGTCATTGTAGACCATACAGTTGTAGATAGAGAACACGAAAATCAAGGTTATGCCAAAGTACTTATGAAGGAAATGATTAATTATGTTCAGGCTAATAAATTGCGTTTAGTTCCTTTGTGTGCCTTTGTCAAAGACCAACTGAAATATTATCCTCACGTATCTTATTTTACCTTAGACCTTGAAGACGAGTAAATAAATATAAAATATATTGAAAATGAATATAGTTAAAAAATACACAAATGGAGAAATAACCATT
>JAAYRN010000139.1 GCA_012518765.1 Bacteroidales bacterium | reverse complement strand
TTGATTGTCATGTCTGTAACAGCTATACTTTGTGGATTATTTCAACTGTTATTTGGCATCACTAAATTAGGAAAATACATTCGCTATATTCCCTATCCCGTTTTATCGGGTTTTATGAGCGGTGTAGGTATCATTATCGTTCTCCAACAAATATATCCTTTATTTGGTCTCAAATCGCCAATTTTAATTATAGATATGATTACCTTATTCCCCGAAAAACTACAGCAAGGATTTAATATACAAGCATTTTTGATTGGAATTTCTACTATTTTACTTATTTATCTCCTCCCTTTTTTATTCAAAAAAACTCCAGTAACGCTTATAAGTCTAATTTTAATCACAATTGTATCTGTAATTATAGGCTACGACAGCAAACTCATCATTGGTGAAATACCTTTGGGTATGCCCCTACCTTTTTTTGCAAAGCTGTCATTATCAAATATTTCTTGGTTTACTGTTTTTAAATTTTCCGTAATACCTGCCTTTACCTTAGCCGGGTTGGGCTCTATAGAATCTTTGTTAGCCTCAACCGTAGCCGACAATATCACTAAGGATAAACACAACAGTAACAAAGAGTTAATTGGTCAAGGAATCGGAAATATATGTGCGGGTTTATTTGCGGGTGTTGCGGGTGCTGGCACTACCATGCGTACGGTTGTAAATGTAAAAAGCGGCGGACGTACACCTCTATCAGGTATAATTCATGCCTTATTTTTACTTGCAGTGCTTTTAGGCTTAGGCAGGTATGTTAAATTCGTTCCTTTATCTGTTTTATCGGGTATTTTAATTACAGTTGGAATAAGTCTTATAGATTACAAAGGACTGAAAGATTTATTTAAAATACCTCGTTCCGATGCTATAGTATTAATTGTTGTGCTGTTACTTACCGTGTTTGTTAACATCTTGATAGCCGTAGCCATAGGCATGGTAGTGGCTTCTGTTTTATTTATGAAGCAAGCCAGTGATTTGGTTGAAAAAAGCTATGAATCAGGAACTTTAACCGAATTTAACAAAGAATCTCCATGGAGCGACGAAAGCAATATACCCGAAGAAATAAAAAATCAAATTTACATACAACGTTTAGACGGTCCTATATCTTTTGGTAGCATTACTCGTTTTCAAGAAATTATGAGCGATATTCCCAAAAATGTCAAAATAGTAATTATAAGAATGAAATTAGTTTCATTTATGGATCAATCGGGATTATATGCCATGGAAACAGCTATTAAAGATTTACAAGCCAATGGTATAACTGTTTTAATGACCATCATACAGCCCCAACCTATGTATATGTTACGCAATATGGATATTATACCAGGAGTTATACACGAAGATAAAATATTTAAAACCTTCGAGGATTGTATTGTTTACTTAAAATCTATCTTTAATTAAATTATAAATTTCAGTAATACACTGAAATAGAAGTCATTTATATTCCCAAAAACTATACGTCTATGTTGGCGTAGCGTGCATTTTGCTCAATAAATTCTCTACGAGGAGGAACTTCATCGCCCATCAACATAGAAAACACATAATCGGCTTCTATAGCATTATCAATGGTTACTTGTCGTAGGGTTCTATTTTCCGGGTCCATAGCTGTATGCCATAACTGTTCAGCATTCATTTCTCCAAGACCTTTATAACGCTGAACTACAATCCCTTTATCTTTCCCTTGCTCTTGATAAGATTTAATTACTTCCATGCGATCTTCTTCGTTCCAGCAATAGTTTTCTTCCCTACCTCTTTTAACTAAATACAAAGGAGGCGTTGCTATATACACATGACCTTCTTCGATAAGTTCTTTCATATAGCGGAAAAAGAAAGTAAGCAACAGGGTCGTAATATGGCTTCCGTCTACATCGGCATCCGTCATAATAACCACTTTATGATAACGTAATTTGGATAAGTTCAATGCTTTAGCATCTTCTTCGGTGCCTATGGTTACTCCCAATGCGGTATAAATATTTTTAATTTCTTCGTTATCAAAAATGCGGTGCTGCATGGCTTTTTCCACATTTAATATTTTTCCTCTCAGGGGTAAAATAGCTTGTATGCGATTGTCTCTACCTTGTTTGGCTGTTCCTCCCGCTGAATCGCCCTCCACTATAAACAATTCGCAGTTTACAGGGTCTTTATCCGAGCAATCGGAAAGTTTACCGGGTAGTCCCGAACCGGATAATACATTTTTGCGTTGCACAAGGTCGCGGGCTTTTCGAGCTGCGTGGCGTGCAGTGGCTGCTAAAATCACTTTATCGACAATGCTACGTGCCTCTTTGGGATGTTCTTCTAAATAATACTTTAACATCTCTCCTACCAACTGACTAACAACACTTTCAACCTCACTATTTCCTAATTTAGTTTTGGTTTGCCCTTCAAATTGGGGTTCGTT
>JAAYRN010000138.1 GCA_012518765.1 Bacteroidales bacterium | reverse complement strand
TTTTTTCTAAATGCAGGCGTGCCACTTCTTCGTCTAATACTTTTGATAAGCGATAAACTCCTGTATCATAGTCGTTTTCCCATAAATCTAATTGAGCCAACACCTGATTGGTAAATGAGTTGCTCATTACAAAAGAGGGATGTCCGGTGGCACAGCCCAAGTTTACCAAACGACCTTCGGCTAATAGAAAAATAGAATTTCCATTGGGGAAAATATACTCATCTACTTGGGGTTTGATGTTTCGTTTTTTTACTCCAGGATATTTTTCAAGTTTTTCTACTTGTATTTCATTGTCGAAATGACCGATGTTGCACACTATGGCTTGGTCTAACATTTTGCTCATGTCCTCGGCGGTGATTACGTCTTTATTTCCGGTAGTAGTAACGTAAATATTTCCTTCGTCTAAAGCATCTTGCAGTACTTTTACTTCAAATCCTTCCATTGCTGCTTGCAGTGCACAAATGGGGTCTATTTCGGTAACTATAACCCTTGCTCCGTAGGCTCGCATGGATTTAGCACAGCCTTTGCCTACGTCTCCGTAACCCAATACGACTACTACTTTGCCTGCTATCATTACATCGGTAGCCCGTTTGATTCCATCGGCTAAAGATTCTTGACAGCCATATAAGTTATCGAATTTTGATTTTGTAACAGAGTCGTTTACATTGATTGCGGGGAAAAGTAATTCTTTTCTATCCATCATTTGGTATAAACGATGAACTCCTGTGGTGGTTTCTTCCGAAACTCCTTTGATGTCTTTTACGCTTCGGTTCCATCTGTCAGCATCTTCCTTATATACAGCTTTTAAGGCGTTTACCAATGCCGTTTCTTCTGTGGAAGAAGTAGGAGCATCAAAAAGTTTAGGATCATTTTCACAGGCATATCCTCTGTGTATCATTAAAGTAGCATCGCCACCATCGTCTACTATGAGTTGAGGTCCTTTGTGTCCGGGAAAGGCAAGTGCCTGATTGGTACACCACCAATATTCATCTATAGTTTCACCTTTCCATGCAAATACTGGAATCCCTTTGGCGGCTATGGCAGCTGCGGCGTGGTCTTGGGTCGAAAATATATTGCAACTTGCCCAACGCACATCGGCACCTAATTCTACTAAGGTTTCTATCAAAACAGCGGTTTGAATGGTCATGTGTAGGGAACCCGTAATACGTACCCCTTTTAAAGGTTTTTCTTTGCTGTATTTTTCTCTAACAGACATTAAACCAGGCATTTCTTTTTCTGCAATTTCAATTTCTTTACGCCCCCAATCGGCTAAATTAATATCGGCAACTTTGTATTTTAATGAATAATCAGTCATGCGTTTGTGTGTATTATGATTTAATAATTATGTGTCTATAATTTCAACCTGCAAAAATACGAAAAAAAATGACTGTAAAAAAAAGTTTTTTAGATAAGTTACTTCTTTTATAGTCCTAATATTTCTATCTTTTAAAATATTCTCAAAGAAACAGACTAAAATAACAATAAAATCACATAAAACTTACACTTCTCTAAGAGTTTACACCTCAATTTACTATAAAATAGAAAAATAATAGAATTGAAAATCAATCACATAGTATGTTTTCTTGCTGGTATTTTGATTTTTATGATTTTATATGCAAAAATAGCGTATATTTGTACCTGAAAAACTTAACACCAAACAGTCATGATAGTAACAAATTACCTACATGTTCTATTTTCACAAACTCCGCCTTGGAGTTTATATAAAGGTAGCATGGCTGAATGTAAACTTCCTTTTTTAAGTTTTTGCAAATCATTAAAATCTTCAATACTTTATAAGTCGCTGATTATCACCCTCCCCCCCCCCCCCCC
>JAAYRN010000137.1 GCA_012518765.1 Bacteroidales bacterium | reverse complement strand
TAGTTGAATTTACATACAAAGGACAAAAAATAAAAGGCAAAAAAGGCTATACCATAGCTGCTGCACTGCATCAAGCAGGCTTTCCCATCCACAGCCACAGCTTAGACAATCGTCAACGCAGTTTGGAGTGTGGTATTGGAAAATGCGGAGCTTGCGAAATGTTGGTCGATGGTAACATACAGCGTATTTGTATCACCAAGGTTGACAACATCAAAGAGGTTGCCGAAATACCCAAAAACTATCAACCCGAACACCACGAAAACACACAAAAAACCATTGATATACACAAAACGAGAGTGGCTATTATAGGAGCAGGACCTGCTGGTTTAGCTTGTCGCGAAACTCTCAATCAGCTACAAATACCTAATTTAGTTATAGATAACAATGCCGTTATCGGCGGTCAATTCAATATGCAAACCCATCAGTTTTTCTTTTTCGAAAAAGAAAAAAAATACGGTGGCATGCGTGGATTTGAAATATCAACAACCTTAGCAGGCGATAATCACGACGGTATTTTACTCAACTCAACCGTATGGGATATACTCGAAGGCAAGCGTTTAGCCGTTAAAAACATTGAAACTGAAGACATTTTTTACGTAGATGCCGATTATTTGGTGGTAAGTACAGGAGCCGTTCCTTTTATGCCCACTTTCGAAAACGACGATTTACCCGGCGTATACACCGCTGCCGTTTTCCAAAAAATGATGAACCAAGAACACACCCTTTTGGGTAAAAAAGTACTGACAGTAGGAGCTGGAAACATTGGTTATCTGACTTCTTACCAAGGTATGCAAGCCGGAGCTCATATCAAAGCCATTATCGAAGCTATGCCCCACGAAGGAGGATTCCCCGTACAAGCTAACAGAGTCAGACGATTAGGAATCCCCGTAATGACTTCACATATTTTGCTAAAAGCCATTCCTAACGAGAAAAAAAACGGTGTAATAGGAGCTGTTATAGCTGAATGTGAAAACTTTAAACCCATACCCGGAACCGAAAAAATAATTGACGACATAGACACCATCAACATTTGTACAGGTTTGATTCCCGACGACCAATTGCTGATAAAAGGAAAAGAAATTTTCGGACTACATACTTTTGGCATAGGCGATGCTATTCGTATCGGAGAGGGCACCAGTGCTGTTTTACGCGGAAAACAAGCCGCTTACGAAATAGCACAACTCATGAACCTACGTTTTAATTACGATGATTATTTAGAAATATCCAAACAATATATTGATTCACAACAACATCCTATTCCTGTTTTGGATAAACCTTATTTGCCAAGCGAAGAACGTATGCAAGCTAAACCCTTTGTTCAAATCGACTGTTTATATGGTTTTGCCTGCAATCCTTGCTCCTTTGCTTGTCCTCATGGAGCTATCACCAAATCAAGCACTTCTACAGTTCCCTTTGTTGATTTCGACAAATGTATAGGCTGTATGGAGTGTGTGTATCAATGTCCCGGATTGGCAATTTTTGGATATAATTTTGCTAAAAATCAATTGTTTTTACCCATAGAATACCACGCCGAAGAAGGTAGCGAAGTATTTTTGGTCGACAACCACGGCAAAAAAGTAGGCGAAGGAATTATTGAACGCATATTTAAAAAGAAAAATAAAACTAACGTAGCACGTGTTAAAGCTACTGATTTATATGAAAGTACACTCATCAACGTCCGAGGTTTTATTATTAAATCCAACTACCCCCAAGCCTTGGAATTTAAACCTGTATCAAAAAGCGACAGCAAAACCTATGTATGTCATTGCGAAGATGTTACCATCGAAAGCCTATTGGAGGCTATAGGTGAGCGTAAATTTATTTCGGTTGACGAACTCAAACACATTACCCGTTTAGGTATGGGACCTTGTCGTGGAAAACGCTGTATCCCAAGAGCCAAACAAATTCTTCGCGGACATGGTATCGAAGTTACAGGCGATTCAACTCCCCGCGCTCCCCTATCCAATCAGGTTACTTTGGGCGATCTACACTATCCCAAAGCCAAAGAAGTATGGGTTTTTCAACAAAATAATCCTGTAAAAAAAGAAAATGTAGATATTTTTATCGCAGGTGGGGGAATTGCAGGCAGTGCTTTGTTCCGCTATTTTAGCGAAGCAGGAAAACAAACTGTACTCATTAATCACGAACGCGGAGCCTCTTGGAGAAACATTGGAGGCGGTCGTCCTACCTTTTCCAATCCCGATATTTCAGACATTGCTAAGCATAATTTGGAAATATTTAAAGACATTCAAAAATCATATAACATTGATTTTAAACCCATACGATATGTAAATTTAGTGCATGACGAAGAAACATACCGAGCTTTAGACGCTTCGCGTGCATGGTCGGATGCCACGATGTATGAACGCAAGGATTTCCAAAAAGAAATTTCTCCCCTGTGGAATACCGAACTCACAACCTATTCTCACGCATTGATAACCAACGATTGTTGGCAGGCAACTCCCGGACGCGTTATCGAATATATACGGAGCATAGGAATAGACAAAGGAGGAAAACTAATGGAAGACTGCCAATTGCTAAACGTACGCAAAGAAGACAACAAATACTATGCGTTGGTTCTAACACACAACCAAGAATATATAGAATATTGTTGCAATCACTTTGTCAACGCTTTGGGCGGAGATGCCGAAAAATACTGTAAAATGTTAGACATTGAAACAGGGATGTATCCCGTTAAACATCAAGCCTTCATCACCCGAAGACTTCCCTTAATGGGTAAAAACGAAGACGCCTTAGATATGCTCATCGACAGACGTAAGTACAAAGGATTTACTGCCGTTTACGGACAACAATTCAAAAAAACGGGACAAATTATTGGTTGTGCTTCGCCAGCTAACGACCCTCACGAAACACGCCAAAATTTGAAATACAACAGTAAAGATTTCTTAGAAATAGTGTCAGAAGTGTTTAGCCAATGGATTCCTAATTTGAGTAGCATAGGTTTTCATGCCGTTTGGAGTGGATATTACATAGAGCCTCGCTACATTGTTGACCCCGAAAACGGATTGCTAATCGGATTGCGTGGACACGGTTTTATGTCGGGACAATATTTAGCTAAGTTGTATGTTGATAAGTATTTAGGAAAAGAAGTCCCCTCCTATATGGAAGATTTAAAATTATCGGGTAAGGGATTAAACGAAACTGCTTTCAAATAAAAAATCACAAAAACATACAAGGTATATTGATTTTGTATTGAAAAAATATATACTTTTGTTTATTAAAATAAAAACAAGATGAAATCAAGGGTATTTTTATTCATAGGGATTGTTTTTACCTTCGCTTCCTGCAAACAACACGTTTGTAATTGCAAGGAATACAAAGGAGAACAAATTATTAACGAGTACGAAAAAGAAATCAGCCCCACCCTTAGCTGCGACGAATTAAATAAAGTAAAATACATTGACTGCGATACCATACAAGTAATTTGCGGAGATTCTAATCCTCTGTAAAAAACATCTATATACCTGAATTATGTCTAAAACACCTAAGCGTGAGCTTGCTATAGATACAGAAAAAGTAGAATTATTTATTTCGAAAGTAATTCGTAAAAATATTTTACCAAATGCTATTTTAGAAAGTTCATTTGCTATGGGAGCTATGCATGTAAAGAAATTTAAACATGCAAGTGTTGGATCCTTGACTACATTTGAAAATTATCGCGAATCAAATTATTGCTATGAAGGGACATACAAGTTTATACACTACACTAATGTACAAAATCTTACAAGCATAATACGAGAAAAAAAAATACGTCTTTATGATTTGCGAGGAATGGACGATAAAGATGAATTTGATTTTGGATACACAAAAGTATTAAAAAAAGACCCTTTGCAAAACTTAATAGAATTAAAAAAACACGTTTTCTGTTTATCAATGTGTAAATATGAATTAGAGAATAAAGAACAAAGCCTAAATATGTGGAGACAATTTGGTGGAGATGGACATGGTGTAGGTATTGTTTTAAAGTTCTCTAAACAAAACAGATACAAATGGGTAAATTATATTTTAAGTCAAATGTATTATGGAGAATCTTGCTTAGAACCACTCCACAACACTTATGAAAAGTATAAAGAATTTTCAAAGAAAAATGATTTTATTGTCCGAAATTTTGAACATCTTCTATGTAAACTTTTCTGTTGTCACAAACAACATATTTATAAAAATGAAAAAGAAGTACGTTTAATTTACAGCAAAGATTTTTCAGTATATCCTCTCGATAATGTAAAGACTGATTTAAACAATAAAGCTATAGCAACATCATATCATGAGCTGGAACTCGAATGGGATAAATGGAAACAATACCCAGATAAATATAAGAAAAGAGGAAAAACTGTTTATCCTCAAGTAACTATAGATAAGATTGTTTTTGGATATCGAATCTCAGATGAGATGAAAGAAAATATTATTAAAACACTTGGAGCATACAGAAAAAACTACCGTTCATTCCCTACTTTTGAAGACTCACCGCTAAGAAAATACTTTCAATAATACTTTTTATTTATAATTGTTTTTTATATACTAAGTATTTAATAGTTTTTCTTTACGCTCCATGTTTCAACAAACTAACTCCTTCCGCTCACTTCTGCTTCTGGAGCTATTTTTTTGATTAATCCTTGCAATACAGTTCCTGGTCCAAACTCCATAAAAGAAGTAGCTCCATCGTTTATCATATTTCTTACGCTTTGAGTCCATAAAACAGGAGCTGTAAGCTGGGAAATCAAATGTTGCTTTATTTCGTGTACATCGGTGCTTGGCTTTGCTGTATAATTTTGATATACAGGACATATTGGTTTTTCAAAATGAGTTTTCTCAATAGCCTCAGCCAATTCGATGCGTGCTGGTTCCATAAATGGAGAATGAAAAGCTCCGCTTACTTTCAAAGGAAGTACTCGCTTGGCTCCTTTTTCCATGAGCAACTGCCTACACAATTCCAGTCCTTTGGGTGAACCCGAAAGAGCTATTTGTCCGGGACAATTAAAGTTAGCCGCAATTACTATTTCATTTTCAATAGATTTACAAACATCAACCACCACTTCATCGTCCAATCCTAACACAACCGCCATACTTGATTCGGCTTTTTCACATGCTTTTTGCATTGCCATTGCTCTTTTTGACACCAAAAGTAATCCATCTTCAAACGACAGGCTTTGATTGGCTACCAAAGCAGAAAACTCGCCTAAGGAATGTCCTGCAACCATATCGGGGAGGTATCCCCCATCGAATGTACGAGCCAATATAACAGAGTGTAAAAAGATAGCAGGTTGGGTTACTTTGGTTTGCTTTAACTCTTCCTCTGTTCCCGAAAACATAATATCGGTAATGTTGAATCCCAATAATTTATTAGCTAATTCAAACAATTCGCGTGCGTTTTGATTTTCGGTATATAATTGTTTGCCCATTCCTATAAATTGAGCTCCCTGTCCGGGAAAAACAAATGCTTTCATACGTATTTTTTTTATTAAGATTAAAAATAAATCGTTATAAATGAACAGCCTCTCCATAAGCTGCTTCAACGGCTTCCTTAACAGCTTCCGACATGGTTGGGTGTGGATGTACAGAAGACATAATTTGATGAGCCGTAATGCCTGTTTGACGTATAACCACCGCTTCAGCAATCATTTCGGTAACATTATCGCCCAACATGTGACAACCCAACAATAAATTTGTTTTTGCATCAAAAATTACCTTTATCATTCCGTCTCTATTCCCCGATGCAGTTGCTTTTCCCGATGCAGTAAATGGAAATTTACCTACTTTTATTTCGTAGCCTTCGGCTATTGCTTTGCTTTCAGTCAATCCTACCGATGCCACTTCGGGAGTGGTATAAGTACAACCCGGAATATTGCTATAATCCACTTTCTCTGGATTTTTACCCATAATTTTTTCTACACACACAATGGCTTCTTGCGAGGCTACGTGAGCCAAAGCAGGTCCGTGTACAATGTCGCCAATGGCATAAACTCCCTCTATATTGGTACGGTAATAGTCATCTACTGCGATTTTTCCTCTTTCGTAATTTACTCCAACTTCGTCTAAACCAATATTTTCTAAATTAGTTTGAACGCCAACCGCCGATAATACTATTTCGGCATCAATGTCTACTATATTGCCTTTCTTATCTTTTACGCTGACCTTGCACATATCGCCTTCAATTGCCACTTTTTCTACCGTTGCTTCGGTCATTAGTTTCATTTTATTTTTACGAAATGCTCGCTCTACTTGCTTGGAAATTTCTTCGTCTTCTATGGGCAAAATAGTAGGCAACATTTCAATCAAAGTGGTTTGTACTCCCAAACTATTGTAAAAAAATGCCAATTCGCTTCCTATGGCTCCTGAGCCTACAACAACCATTGATTCAGGAAGTTTAGATAAAGTTAGGGCTTCTCTATACCCTATGATTTTTTTACCGTCTTGTGGTAAATTCGGCAGTACACGCGAGCGAGCTCCTGTAGCTAAGATAATGTGATTGGCTTGATACACCGTTTCGTTTCCGTCTTTATCAACAACCGATACTTTTTTATCTTTCACTAATTTTCCATGTCCTTCCAATATATCAATGTTATTTTTTTTCATTAGGTATTGAACACCTTTGTTCATTGCTTCGGAAACGCCGCGACTTCTTTTTATAATTGCTTCAAAATCAGGCTTTATTTCGCCTTCTATTTTAATTCCATAATTTTCACTGTATTTCATATAGGAATATACTTGTGCCGATTTCATCAGGGCTTTTGTAGGAATACATCCCCAGTTTAAACAAACTCCTCCTAATTCTGCACGTTCTACTATGGCAGTTTTCAGTCCCAATTGCGAAGAACGTATAGCGGCTACATAACCGCCCGGTCCGCTTCCTATAACTATTAAATCGTATGCTGTCATATTTTCTCAGTTTTTTATATTTTCAGCAAAAGTAGAAAAATTTTACATACCTATTGCCCTTCTTTGTGAAATTTTGTGTACAAACATTTCAAACAAACATGTATTTATCTCTATTTTTCACTTGTATTTTACGCAATATTAGGATACTTTTGCAACATAAAAAATAAAAAAAATGAGAAGTTTTGGAAGCGACAATCACTCAGGCGTACATCCCGATATACTAAAAGCTATGTACAAAGCTAATAAAAATCATTGTGTTGCTTATGGCGATGATGTATTTACTTTGCAAGCTCAGCAAAAAATAAAAGATATTTTTGGCGAAAATGCCGATGTCTTTTTTGTTTTTAACGGAACAGGAGCAAATATAATATCGCTACAAGCCTGTGTACGACCTTTTCATGCTATACTTTGTCCTCATACAGCACACATAGCAGTAGATGAATGCGGAGCACCTGAATTTATGACAAGGGCTTCATTGAAAACCATACATTGTCCCGATGGGAAACTAACTCCCTTGTTGTTAGAACCTTATTTAAAAAACTGGGACATAGAACATCATTCCCAACCTAAGGTGGTATATATTTCACAATGCACCGAATTGGGAACAGTGTATACCACAGATGAAATCAAGGCTATAGCCGAAATAACTCATAAACACAAAATGTATTTACACATGGACGGAGCACGCATAGCCAATGCCGCTGTTTCGCTTCAAAAAAACTTTAAAGAAATAAGCGTCGATTGTGGAGTGGATATATTGAGTTTTGGAGGCACAAAAAACGGAATGCTGATGGGCGAAGCTGTCGTCTCTTTTCGGGAAGAATTGAGTGAAAACATCAAATACATACGCAAACAATCGGCTCAATTATTTTCTAAAATGCGTTATGTATCAGCTCAATTTATAGCTTATTTAGAGAAAAATATTTGGGAGAAAAATGCTCTACATGCCAATCAAATGGCTCAGTATTTACGCCAAGAAATGAGTAATATATATCCATTTACATTTACACAAAACACCGATGCTAATATTCTATTGGTAAAATTGGAAAAACATAGCATGGAACAACTGCAACAAAAACATTTTTTTTATGTGTGGAACGAAGAAAAAAATGAAATTCGCTTAGTAACATCTTGGGACACGACCAAAGAAGATATTGATTTATTTATTACAGACTTAAAATTTATTCTTGCATATTAAAAAATACAGTTAAAAAAAACTAAATACATACCTGCCTTTTGTACTTAAAATTTATATATTTTTGTAGCTTAGTATTGGAAAAATTAAGAGTATGATTCATATAACATTACCTGATGGTAGCATAAAGAAATTTGAAAAAGGCATTACTTCCTATGAAATAGCCTTATCAATTAGTAAAGGATTAGCCAGAAATGTATTAGCCGCCCAAATAAATAAAGAAATATGGGACATCAATCGACCCCTATTTGAAAATGTAAATTTACGTTTATTAACTTGGAACGATGCTGAGGGTAAGGATGTTTTTTGGCACACCTCGGCACACCTTATGGCTTCTGCTATTGAAATATTGTATCCCGGTGTAAAATTTGGAATAGGTCCTAGTATAGAAACAGGATTTTATTATGATATTGATTTCATGGATTATAGCATTTCCTCTGATGATTTCAAAAAAATAGAAGACAAAATGGCGGAACTTGTTGCAGCTAAACAGCAAATCAAACGTGTTGAAGTTAGCAAACAAGAGGCTTTGGATTATTTTACAAAGAAAAATGACGAGTATAAAATAGAACTCATTCAAGATTTGGAAGATGGAGACATTACCTTTTATCAAAGTGGCGATTTTGTAGATTTATGTCGCGGTCCTCACCTACCCGATATGTCGGCTATCAAAGCCATTAAACTATTGAGTTTGGCTGGAGCTTATTGGCGTGGAGACGAAAAACGCAAGCAATTAACACGTATTTACGCCGTTACCTTTCCCAAAAAGAAAGAATTAGACGAGTATTTACTTTTGTTGGAAGAGGCAAAAAAACGCGATCATCGTAAAGTTGGCAGAGAATTGGAATTATTTACATTCTCACCCAGGGTGGGCATAGGCTTGCCCATTTGGTTGCCCAAAGGTGCTGCTTTGAGAGAACGCTTGGAAAACTTCCTAAAAAAAGTACAAAAAGAATATGGATACCAACAAGTTATATCGCCTCACATTGGTAACGTTGAGCTTTATAAAACTTCGGGACATTATCAAAAATACGGTCAAGATTCTTTTCGTCCCATCACGACTCCCCAAGAAGGAGAAGAGTTTTTCTTAAAACCCATGAATTGTCCCCATAATTGTGAAATTTATTCCTCTAAACCCAGATCATACAAAGATTTACCCTTGCGATTAGCCGAATTTGGAACCGTTTACCGCTACGAACAAAGTGGTGAATTGCACGGGCTTACGCGTGTAAGAGGCTTTACGCAAGACGATGCTCATATTTTTTGTACACCCGAACAGTTGGAAGATGAATTTTGCAAGGTCATAGATATTGTATTGTATATTTTCAAAACATTGGATTTTAAAGATTATACGGTACAAATTTCATTGCGAGACCCCGACAACAAAGAAAAATACATTGGCTCGGACGAAAATTGGGAAAAATCAGAAAATGCCATTGTTCAAGCAGCGAAACAACGCAATTTAGATACCGTTGTCGAAGTGGGCGAAGCCGCTTTCTACGGTCCCAAATTGGACTTTATGGTCAAAGATGCCATCGGTCGTAAGTGGCAATTGGGAACCATTCAAGTAGATTATAATTTACCCGAACGATTTGAATTAGAATACATAGGAAGCGATAATCAAAAACATAGACCCATTATGATTCATCGCGCTCCTTTTGGCTCTATGGAACGATTTGTAGCCGTATTGATAGAACACACTGGAGGAAATTTCCCCTTATGGCTCACTCCCGATCAAGCTATCATACTGCCTATCAGTGATAAATATATGGATTATGCCCAGTCGCTCATGCAAACCTTAGACAAAAACGACATACGCGTTTCCATAGACGATAGAAGCGAAAAAACGGGACGAAAAATTAGAGATGCCGAGTTAAGAAAAATACCTTATATGCTAATCGTTGGCGAAAAAGAAGAAAACAAGCATACGGTATCGGTACGTCAACACGGTATGAAAGACTTGGGTACCATGAGTATACCATCTTTTATTGAACATATAAACAATGAAGTAACAAATTCTTTAGCTTAATTTATTTAACTTAATTTA
>JAAYRN010000136.1 GCA_012518765.1 Bacteroidales bacterium | reverse complement strand
TGCAGACTAACCTGCAAACTTGTGGATAAATTTATTATTTTTGTATCGAAAACCTGTAACGCTTATTTAGGACGATACAATGTTGTGTGATTTATATTGTTAATATAACATAAGGGCATAAAAAAAGGGTGTTTATTTTATTAAACACCCACATAATTTTCAACGTTTATTTTATACAATTTAATTTTTTATGACATTATTTATCTTGGCATTTTTTATGTTTATGTCCGCATTTTGATTTACAACAAGTAGCTTTAAATTCATCGATTAAGTTTTTCTGAGCTTCTATGTCTAAGTTGTCAAAATTAGCCCATTTTTCTTTAAATTCATCTTTCTTAGCTTTTCTTTCAGCTTCCTTAGCTTCCATTTTGGCTAATTTGCCTTCAATGTATTCTTTTTTAGACGTTATTAGTTCAGCTTTTTTCTCTGGAGTTTGATTTTCCCAATCTTTCCAAGCGTCGCATCTTTCTTTTTGTTCTACGGTCATTTCTTTACAACACTCGTGTCTTTTTTCTTTTTTCTGGCATTCGTGTTTCGCTTGATTTTCATCTTGAGTTGTTGTTTCTTGAGGGTTTGAGCAGGCTACAAACAGAAAGGTAGCCACACCTAACAGTATTGAAAGTTTTTTCATCACTTTTTAATTTTTAGTTATTCTTTTATTTAATTAAGAAAATGAAGGAGCAAAAATAATGCCATAAATTTTTCAATAAAAAGAAAACAAAAAGACTATTAGTTTAGTCTGAAAAATATGATTTTTCGTTCTGAAAATCAAGGTGAGGATGTGCTTCGTTTAAGGTAATTATTTTGTGTAATATGTTGTTTTTAAATAATTTAGTTTTTTCGCTGTGAGGTTGCTTTAAGCGATGTTGAAAAGCTTGATTAATCTCATTTATTTTTGCATTTAAAGTTAGGGTGTTTTTATCGAAATAGCTTTGTTTAAAATACTTCCAAATATAATCAATAGCTAAGGGGGATGGATGTATAAGGTCTTGATTATAATATCGATAATCTCGTAAATCATCAATCATGATTTCAAAAGCAGGAAAATAATAAGCGTTTGAAAACTGATGCTGAATTTGCTGTATTGCGATGCGTAAATTGGCTTTGCTTAAACTATTTTCTGTAAAGTCATTTTTGATATAACGAACAGGGCTAAGGGTAAATATAATTTGAATATGTGGGTTTGTTTTTTTTAATGTTGCAATGCTATTGCTTAATAATTCTTGACTTTCATTAGCAGATAAATGTATTTTTTCAAAAGAGTTAGCGGGATATTTATGACAATTTGCTACGATGTTATTTGTTGATTTTAAGCGATATGCTATACTTGAGCCCAAGGTTATAATGATATAATCGGTGGTTTTTAAAAAATCTTTTGCTTGTAAAAATCGACTGTTGATTTTATGTAAGCATTCTTCTTTGTTTGGTGCCGAAAAATAACTGTGATGATAAAAACTTAGGTATTCGTCGGGGGTATGTGTTAGGTCTTCTGTTGTGAATTTATTTTTTGACAATAAAAAATTAATCCCTTGAGCGATGGAAGCAGGATTAAAGATAACTCCGTAAGGATTTAATAAAATATTAAATTTTTTAGCCTTCATTTTTTTTGCTATATTTTCGGCAAAACAAGAACCTAACATCATGATATTATGCTGGTGATTGATAGATGTAAGTGCTTCAGGTTTATGTATTTGAGTGCGAAATAAAAGAGTGTCCATGCTTTATTTAGTTATCAAATAAGGTTTTAGTTTATTATATAATTCTTCATACATTCTGGTTTCTTTTTTTAGGTCTTCTAAGGAAATTTTACTCCCTTTCTTTTTTCTAAGCTGTATAATGGTTTTTGTCAAATAAGCGTCTATGTAAGGATGTTTGATAAGCTCGCCATAGGTAGCGGTATTAATATTGATAGTATGTATATTGTCGGCGTGGACGATGAAATAATTATTTATTTTTTGGTATCTATTGCTGTCTATACCATAAACTTCTAAAAGTTGCTCTTTATTAACAAAACCACCCAATGCGTCTCGATATAAAATAATACGAGAAGCTAATTTGGCGTAAATAAATGGAATTTGTAGTAAATCAGAACTATCTATTATGTTCAAATCCAATATAATAGGGGGTGATTCTGAAACAGATTGGTCTTTTTTTGTTTTCGATTCTGTTTTTGGAATAAAAATAAAAGGTTCTAACTGCTTATATTCTAATTCTGAAATACCATATATTTTTTTTAAATCTTCTTTTTTGTAAAATTTTCCTCCTTTTTCCTCATAGTTTTTAATGATTTTAATTTGCCTGTCTGATAAACCCATTTTTTTCCATGTTTCTTCTGATAAATTATTAGGATTGAAAGGGAAAGGATTTAAAGTAGGTGTTTTTTTTGAAATACGATTGCTGCGATGTGCATACCTAAGGTTTGCTAACGAATCTTTGAGAAATAGTTGGCGGCTATAGAAACGATTTATTTTTTCTTCTACATTTTCAGGTAATTGTTTTGTTTGTTGAGGGATGTAAAGGTAGGTATACATAATTTGGATAGAGAGTAAGGCAAACAATAAAATAGCTACAATCAAAATGGCAATACGCTCTCTTTTGCTGAAATCGTACAAACGTTGTATGCGAGATATTATTTCTTTAAATTTCGTTTGCATAGCAGTAAGAGATAGATAATTGTTAGTATGTGTTAACTATCAAAAAGCAACATTTGAGATCCTGTATCATTGTCTGTTTTGGGTTTTGTAGCTTGTGTGTCTTTTTTTATAGAAACATGCTCCGAAGCATCCGATTTTGTATCTATGTTTTTTCCTTTATTGTCATCGGTATGTGTGATTTCCTCTTTTTCTTCTTTGGGTCTTTCATAAGGAAGAGGTTCTAATGTTTTAAATGACAGGATGCTGTCTATAGGTATTCGTTTCCCTCTTGCCCTGACTCTCATGGTGTCGACAAAATCGGCAACTTGGATAATTTGCGATAGTTTTTCGTTTTTTTCTTTGTAAGTTATTTCAACTTGGGGTAAATAATCGAGGCTCATAAATTTCATTTCGGCTTTGGTTCTTCCGCCGAGTAAATCTACTTTTTTATCTGTAATTTCTAAAAATGATCGCCTGAGAAAATATTTTTTTTCGGTTTTATCGTAGTAAATAACGGAGATAGGTTTGTCTTCGTCTAATTTTTCAATGTGTAATAACTCATCGTCGAAATGGGCAGAGACATCGGTGCCGTATATTTTATAATAACCTGATTTATATATAGCTATAATTTTATCTTCGGCTTCAAAGTCGCCCAAATCAATTCCTCGCTTGTCGGTATTGAGCTTGTTTACAGAGGAATCGAACCATATATTTAAGGCGTCTAAGGTTGAAGAACCTTTTTCTATCAAATCGATACGCCGTATGGGATTTTTACTTAAAATATTTCCGATACTATTTCTGCCTCTAATAGCTAATGTACTGAAATCGAAGTCGAATTGTAGCTTTTTTAATTTGGGTTTATGTCTTAAAAATACTCTAATTATTTCGGCTTCTCCGTTTTTATTTACGCTATAGTATAGTATCTTAGAGTTTTTCTTTCCTTTGGTAACATCGTATTCTCTGTCTCGGGTAATTCCACCTATGGCAAAGCGTTTTACGTAGTTAAAACCTAAGGCTCCGTCGGTATATACCATGTTGTAAATGGTTCGGTCGTCGTTGCGAGAAAAAACATCGGCATACAAAATATTTTCTCCTACAAAGGTTTTGTCGCTAACTTTTGTAACCAAAAATTTACCATTTTCGCGAAAAACAATGATTTCATCCACATCGGAGCAGTCGCAAACAAACTCGTCTCTTCTCAATCCTGTCCCTATAAATCCTTCTTTTCGATTCATATACAATTTTTGGTTGGCTACGGCTACGTTGGCAACGTCTATGGTGTCGAAATTGCGAATTTCGGTGAGGCGTTCTTTTCCAGTTCCATATTTTTTCTTGATTTGACGGAAGTATTGTATAGCATACTCAATAATATGATTCAAGTTGTTAAGAACTTCATCTATGTCAACTTCAATATTTTCAATTATTCTATCAGCTTCTTTTATGTCAAATTTCGATATTTTGCGTACAGGTTTTTCGGTAAGTTTTAATACATCTTCACGTGTAATTTCTCGTTTGAAATGAGAACGATAAGGGTTAAATGCTGTTTCTATATCGTCAATTTGTTTTTCAAAACTCGATTGATCTTTTTCAAGTTCTTTATAAATTTTCTTTTCAAAAAACACTTTTTCAAGTGAAATCCAATGCCATTTTTCGTTGAGTTCGGCTAATAGAATCTCCAATTCTTGGCGAAGCAAATCTACCGTATGCTGAGTATTGATTCGTAGTATTTCTTTTACATCTACAAAGTGTGGTTTTTCATCAATAATTACACAGGCATTGGGGGATATAGATTTTTGGCATTGCGTAAAAGCATACAATGCGTCTATGGTTTGGTCGGGTGAAGTATTGGGTGCTAATTGAAGCACTATTTCAGCTCGTTCAGAGGTTTTATCGAAGATTTTATTTATCCGAATACGCCCTTTTTCTGCTGTCTTAGCAATGGAGTCAATTAAAGACTGGGTGGTGGTTTCAAACGGTATTTCGGTAATAATGAGCGTACGCCTGTCTTCTTGTGCAATTTTGGCTCTTACCCTTACCGAGCCTCCTCTTTGTCCGTCGTTGTAATTATTAACATCTACATAACCACCTGTAGGAAAATCGGGATAGATAACAAAATCTTTGTTTTCAAGAATCGCTATGGAGGCATCTATAAGTTCATTAAAGTTGTGAGGAAGTATTTTTGATGCCAATCCTACGCCAATACCTTCTACTCCTTGTGCTAAAAGCAAAGGAAATTTAATAGGGAGAACGATGGGTTCTTTGTTGCGTCCGTCGTAAGATAATTTCCATTGAGTAGTTTTGGGATTAAATACCACTTCGTTGGCAAATTTTGAAAGACGAGCCTCTATATAACGACCTGCTGCGGCTCCATCTCCCGTTAAAGTATTCCCCCAATTCCCCTGACAATCAATCAATAAATCCTTTTGCCCTAAGTTGACTAAGGCATCGTTAATGGAGGCATCTCCGTGGGGGTGATACTTCATGGTATTCCCCACAATATTGGCAACTTTGTTGTATCTTCCGTCTTCTAATTCCCACATAGAGTGAAGTATTCGTCTTTGAACAGGCTTCAATCCATCGTATAAATCGGGAACAGCACGGTCTAAGTTGACATAAGAAGCATAATCCAAAAACCAGTCTTTAAACATGTTTTTGATATGAAGAATTTTCTGAAGATCGTCTTTATTTGTTTCGTTTTCAGTAGATTCTTGTTGTGTAATATCCTTGGATAGGTCTTGGATTTCTTCCATAAAAAAGTCGGTAGCTTAAAATATAACGTAAATTTAACTGCAAAAATACAAAAAAATAAACACAAAAAAAATAACAAATAAAATAAGATTTCAACCGTTTTTTCAACAATAAAAAAATAAAAACAATTTTCCAAAAAATATATAATAATGGCATGCTAATGGTATGAGAATATTTTATATTTTTGTAGCGGTTTTTTTTAATGAAAAATAATACCTTAGTTTATAGTAAAAAAAATGGAAGAAAATATGCACATTAGAAAGATAATACACATAACAAGCTTGTTGTTGTTATGTATAAGCCTACATACAAACCTTTTTTCACAAGCAGTTGGAGATTATCAGACGCGACGATCGGGTAATTGGAATGGTACTAATGTATGGCAAAGATATAATGGTTCTGGTTGGGTTAATGTTACAGCTTATCCAAGGGCATCCAATACTTCGGGAGTGATTACCATTCTAAACGGGCATGACGTAACGGTTAATATAGAAGGGTTAGAAGTAAATCAAGTGGTGGTGGAAAATACAGGAAAAATAAGTTTTGCATCTGATCCAGCCATGGTTACTATGGACGTACTTGTTAGTTTACTTAACAATGGCACGGTAGAAGTTACGGACTATAGTTCCAGTGATTCGCGTTTGAATATTTACGGACAAATGATTAATAACAATTATGTAGAAGTACACGTAGACTGTCATTTAAACGTATACGGTTATTTTGAAAACAATGCAAGAGTTATTACTAACCAAGATGTTTCGTGGTGGGGAAAATTTAATGTAAATGCTGGAGCGGTATTGAAATGTTCTCCAACTTCCTACATTGGAGGACCTGGGCATTTTGTATTAAACGATGAAGCTACCATCATAGTAGGTTCGCCCGATGGAATAAATGCATTAGGTACCAATACAGGAAATATACGAACTACGGTAGTGCGAGAGTTTAGTTCCAATGCATATTACATATATGACGGAGTAGCCAATCAGGTAACAGGGACGGCTTTAACTTCTGCCTTAGAGGTAACTATTGCCAATACAGCAGGAGTAGTTACATTTTCAAGGGCAGTAACCATGAATATTTTAAGGATTAATTTGGGGGCAAAAGCCAAGCTAAATAATTTTACGCATACTTCTGGCATCCTTATATTACCTGTAGGTTCTTACTCTTTAGATAGGTGGGGCTCTACAGCTTCTAATGCTGAGAATAAAAACGATGTTTATTTTGACGTAGCTACGGTAGGAGTGGTGCAGTTGACAAATAAAGTAGTACTTTCTTTTGCGCAAACAACAACTTTTTCAACATGCGTTACCGATACAGCTCATTCTATTTTGGTGGAAGCATGGGGTGCTGGAGGAAAGGGAGGCACCCGAACTAGTAATGGCGGTGGAGGAGGAGGGGGTGGTGGAGCCTATTCCTCTCGATCAATTAGAATTACACCCGGTAATGTATATTATATTACTGTAGGAGCAGGTAGCAGTACAACCAATCCAGGAGAAGATTCTTGGTTTGGAACAACTTCCAATGTTTCAAGTGCTTTGGTGTTGGCTAAGGGAGGGAGTAGTGTTTCTAGTGATAGTCGAAATGGAGCAGAGGGAGGAATTGCTAACAATGGAATAGGAACTACTCGACGTTCTGGAGGACAAGGTGCTAACGGTAGTTCAAGTAGTGGTTCTTATGGCGGTGGTGGAGGTTCATCGGCGGGACGCAATGCAAATGGAACCTCACCAGGTACAGGAACCTCTGGAAGTCCACCCCCTATAAGTTTGGGTGCTATAGCCCCTGCGGGTGGAGGCAATGGAGGAAATGCAAAGTTTTCAAACACAGGTCCCGGTAGTAATGGTCAGTCGCCCGGCGGTGGCGGTGGCGGTGGATTCAGAAATGGTGGACAAGGAGCAGTAGGAGGGAATGGAGCCGATGGACGTGTAGTGATTTCTTATGAACCTATATTTCCTATTATTCATTTAACAGATACTCATATTTTTGTATGCCAAGGAGTAACAAGCAGTACCTTGCATTACGACTCTACCATGGGTTGTCCTACTATGTATATGATTGATTTTAGTGCTACTGCCAATGATGCAGGTTTTCAAGATGTAGCCTATACTACCATGCCAAGTGGATCTATACCTATTTCTATACCCAGTGCAGCACCTGGAGGAGTATACCAAGGCGTATTAACGGTTAAAAATGGAACAATAGGATATCCTTCCAGTCGTATCTTTACAGTAGAAGTAAATGAAATTACATTTACAACAACGGGAGACGATGTTTCCTGTTACGGTTCAAACGACGGTAGTATAACCATACATATAGATAGCGATAATAATTCCCCTTATGATTTTTCTA
>JAAYRN010000135.1 GCA_012518765.1 Bacteroidales bacterium | reverse complement strand
TAGTTTGTCAAGAAGCGGAAGGAGCGGTAGTTTATTCATTACCCGGTCCTGCAAGCGATGATATTTGGAAAATAAGTATGGCTAATTCAACCTTAGTTGCTGTGCCAGGGGCTCATGTTGATTGGACGCCACTTTGGCGACAAACAAATATTAGCATTTTTGAAAATGAAAAATGGAAAAATTTACTGTATTACGACGATGCACTCGCCCAATATCCCTCTCACGATGCTTTGGATGTGTTATTTAATCCCAATACCCAAGAATTATTTTTGGCTTCTTATTTATCTGGCTTGGTTCACATTAAAAATGGTAAAGTAGAAAAAATTTACAACGAAGACAACTCTCCCCTGCGTAAATACGCCGATAGAGTCCCTGTCAATTCCTTAGCTTTTGATAAAGATTATAATGTATGGATGATTAATTCAAATGCTCCCAATCCTTTACTTGTACGCACCAAAGATGGAAAATGGCAGTCGTTTAATATATACCACGCTTCTAATGATGTCATTGGAAAATTATACATTGACAGTCGCGGATGGATATGGATGACCGCCGATAGAGAAACCTCTTTGCTAATTTATGACCCCAAGGGAACACCCTTGGCAGCATCGGACGACCGTTTGGTAAAACTAAATACAGCATTATCGGAAGAAGAAGGAGCATTTAATTTCATATACAGCATAGCTGAAGATAAAGACGGAAATATGTGGATAGGAACCAATAAAGGAATAAAAATATATTATAATCCTTCCGCATTGTTTGATAATCCCAACATACTGCCTAATCCCATTAAAATTATAGAACAATTGGGTGATACTTCCGTTCCACAATTACTGTTAAATCAGGAAATTATAAAATGCATAAAAATAGATGGAGGCAATAGAAAATGGATAGGGACCGACAATGCAGGCGTTTTTTTAGAATCAAGTGATGGAAAAACAGAAATACTACATTTCACCACCGAAAACAGTCCCTTGTTATCCAATACCATCAATGATATTGACATAGACGAAACAACAGGCGAAGTGTTTATAGCCACCGACAAAGGTTTGGTTTCCTTTCGATACACAGCTACCGAAGGTAAAGAAAATTACGAGGCAATAAAAATTTTCCCAAACCCTGTTAGAGAAGATTTTACAGGTTATATTTCCATTACAGGATTGAAGGAAAATTCAGAAGTAAAAATTACAGATGTAGCTGGAGGCTTGGTTTATCGCATTAAGTCGGAAGGTGGAACAGCCACTTGGAACGGACGTAGATTTGATGGTTCCAAAGCAAGCACAGGAGTATATTTCGTTTTTGTCTCTGATAAAACAGGCAAAGAAAAAAAAGCAGGTAAACTATTATTTATAAAATAACCATGATAAAAATACGTAAAGAATCGGACAGTATGGGTACGGTAGAAGTTCCCGAAACAGCGTATTGGGGTGCTCAAACTCAACGCTCTATAATGAATTTTAAAATAGGAAATATCCCCATGCCTCAAGAGGTAATTCACATGTTGGCGGT
>JAAYRN010000134.1 GCA_012518765.1 Bacteroidales bacterium | reverse complement strand
CATTTTCCGACAAATCTTTGTCAAAAAGTGTGTTCGTTTTCTCTATCATAGCTTGGCTCTATACGGTGAATTTTGTAAATATATTTTATTTTTCAAATATCCTTGCTATGCTATATTGAATTTTTAGGCCAAGGAAATTTAGTGGGTCTTTGGGCGAATTTATCAATTTACCATTAAGCGATTGCCATCTGCTTTTACTTAAATCCAACTCATAAAACAATGTAATATAGAGCTCATCTACAAGTTTTAGCCCAATATCTGCCCCCAAACCATGCGAATATTTGTATATGTTTAAAAGATTTACACCGTCGTAAAAACTTATCTGATTGCCACTAACGCTGTTTTGAGGATTTGAAGCCGAAGTATTGATATTCATAGTCCTAAAAATATAAGCCAATCCAATATCCAACGACATATTGTCTTTGAGCCTGAAAGTTTTGCCAAAACCAAAAGACAAACCATTGTTCAAATATGAACTTTTGAGGTTTGAACCAGAAGAGTTGTTAAATCTTGAGACAAAACCTAATCGACCAAACAAACCCTCATACTCCATCTGAGCATCAATATTAAAGCCAAAAAGATAGGGTACATTTTGTATCCCTTCACTACTATTCACAATGGAAAAATCGCTGTGATAGCCCATTTCTGTACCAATCCTCAAATTTGTTACAGACTGTGAATGAGTATGTTGAGTAGCGAAAACAGAAAGTATTATTATAAACAAATGTCTTAGATTCATAAATTATAATTATTTTAGTCTTTTGAATACTAATTAGTTCTTCGTCCCTCTTCCATACAAATTATAACTACCACCCGAAGGCATTCCTTGGTTTACTCTTAATTTATATTCAATATTATTGCCTTCAAAACTACCGTTACCACTGAATATATTTGTGTTTTCCACATTTGGAACGTTGAAAAGTTTATCAGACAAAATAATCATTCTGTTTTCTGTAAAACTTGCAAATCCATTAATATACAAAGTATCTTTTATGGTATTTCCTTTGGTTATATTAACAGTATATGGTCCTAAAATCTCCCAATATGGCTCATATCCAGCTCTATAGGCAGAGTCAATACAGGTATATTGCCCTGTCAGCAAATCTCTAACATCTGCTTCTGGTTCTGGCTCATCATCTGGCTCTGGAAAAATGCAACTACCATCATCAACTTCTGCCTTGCTGTCGTAATTGATGGCATCTTTATAGGTGCAACCACTCCTTTTGCAGCTTGTAAAAACCGCTATACTTAGCATACTTACAAGGAAAAATAATACTACTCTTTTCATAATAATGGTTTTATGTTTACTGCAAATATAACATAAACAGTTAGTTAAAAAAATCAATCTTTGTAGGGGTCATAAATATCCTCACCCGCCATGGCTACTCCTATGGGGTGAAGTCGATGTTTTATTTTTATGGTTTCACCTTGATATTTCAAAACTTCTTCCAAGCTTTTGTAGCATTCTGGAGCCTCATCGGCGGCACCTCCACGCAGATATATATCCTTATGTTTTAGTTCAGACTGCACTTTATCGAAATCTACTTCGCCTTTTCTGATAATTTCCCTAAGTCTTTTACCATCTTTTTTTGTCCATCTTGTTTTGCCTAAAGCCTTAGTTCTCGACATAATTCTGCCAGCACCGTGAACGGTGGAAAAAAGAGCTTTTCGCGACAAGTCCGTGTCAACACCCTCAACAATAACCGATGTGTCGCGCATATTGGCACCAATAAAACCCTCCTGACCGGGAAAAGCTGGCGTACAACCTTTTCTGATAACCCAATAATCTTCGCCAAAGTGTTTCTCTCTCCAAGCAAAATTATGATGATTGTGTACCTCCTTTATAGCCTTTGTTCCCAAAATCTCCAGAACTTTATTCACCACAATATCTCTACCTGCATAGGCATATTTTCCTGCCAAATCTAAGGCTTGAATATAATCTCTTCCCAATTCCGAATCGGCTTCCAGAAGTAGAGGTTTGTCGCTCATGGCAAATTGTTTGGGCTTATCATCAAATTTCAAACCTTGTGTCAAAGCCAAAAAACCTGTGGTGGTGCGATGTCCGAAGCCTCTGGAACCAAAATGAACACCCAACCAAAGCCAACCTTCGTCATCTTGAAAAAGGTCGATAAAATGATTGCCTGCTCCCACTGTACCCAGCTGATTAGTTGCAATTTGAATCATTCTACGCTGGGGCAAAAAAGGAGTTCTGGCAATTTCTTCTAAAACAGGATGATCTATGGGTTCATTGTTAACCCTGCCAATTCCGAACGAAATACGTTGAAAAATCTCATCCATCACCTTAGGCACATCAACTTCAGCTGCTTTAACGGGAGTTTTTACAGCTTTGTTGCCACAAGCAATATCGAAGCCCACTCCGGCAACCGAAATATGATTTTTGTATGCAATGGCTCCACCAATGGGATGGGCATATCCGTAGTGTGCATCGGCGGTGAGAACGCCAATATCGTCGGGAGAGTGAAGACAGTTTATAAGTTGCTCCACAGCACCAGAATCTATTATATCTTCTCCGAAAATGGTTATGTTTCTATCTGTTTTCATTTGATTTAATCGTTATTTAAAATTTCTACATCAAAATCTTCAACTAAGTGATTTCCTTGGGATTGTACAATATTTCATCTTCAAAATTGTCGTATAGTACCACATCTGTGTAATCATACTTAGCATTTTCAATCTTAATTTTTCTGCTTAAAACTTGAGCAAAATTATATATGGTTAAGTTGTCTGTTTCTTTTAAACTATTTTTAATATCATTAAAACTCAATTTTGTTTCAAAGTCTTTGGCGTCTTCTATATAATATTCAGTTTTGTAATACGAATCTGTCCACAAAAAAACTTCTTTACAATTTATTTTTGCTAAAATATCTATGTATTTATTGCGTATAGTTTTCGTCTCATCTATAATTTCCATTTCAGATTGGTAATAGTGGTCGCTTAAACCAATTATATCTTCAATGAAGAATTTCCAAGTTGTATTAAAAGGTAAAAATTGCAATTGAAAGACACCTGTTGCATAGAACTCTAAAGACAACTCCTTTTCGTACTCAAAATCCACTGGCAAACAGAGGCTATAAGAGCAATAAACATTGTTTTCTAAAGGCTTCTGAATATCAAATTTAGAGAAATATACAGTTAATATATAAGTTTCTTTTTTACCAAAGTCGAAAATTTGCGACTCTATTTCAAACTGCTTTTCTTCCTCTTCATTTTCAAATAGAGCTGAGAAAAACACATAAACATTTACGTTAAACATCTCAGAAATTGACTTAATAAAAGTCAAGTAATCTTGAGAATAAAACGTATAAACACCAAGTGCGTTCATGGTTTTTGTACTACTCATATTTCTTTAATTATAAAATCGTTTAAAAATCAACAGAGGAAAACTCAACTTCAAATATAGTCATTTTTTCTAATTTACACCAAATATGCTATCAAATAGTGCTGATTTGGAAAAATATTTCAGTCCAACACCCATGGTTATGCCCAAGTTATGAATTTTAGCAGCATAGTTTGCAATACAACAACTTCTAGTAAGTTTTAAATTTTAACAAAAAACATTTGAATATTATATATTTATATTGGCGAATGTTGTATATTTGTTTCGTGTACAAAGTGATATAGCTCATTGCTAAAAAAACATTCAAATAAAAAGAATCAAAAATGACAATAAAAGAAGCTATTCTAAAGAGTCTTGACGAAATCAATAAATTAGCTACATATATGGACGTTCATGACTATATAGTTGAAAAGAAATTTTATGATTTTGGAACAGCAAAAACACCACCTGCAACAATTTCAGCTTTATTAGGCGATTTTATT
>JAAYRN010000133.1 GCA_012518765.1 Bacteroidales bacterium | reverse complement strand
TTTACATTTTCGCCAGAGGCTAAAACGTGGTCTAAACCACCAAATCCAATGTCGTAAGCCCAGCCGTCTCCTCCAAAAATCCATTGAGATTTTCGGGCTAAATATTGTTTCAGTCCCATGATTTCTTTGCAGTATGAACAAGTGCAATCCTTAGCTAATTCGACTATTTTATCGCTTATTTGTTTGCTTTCTATGGTTTTTTCGCGATTTTCTATCCATTGTGTGAATAGTTCTTTGAGTTGGTCGGAGCAAGTTTTGCATGACTCAAGGGCTTCTTTCATGATTCGCTCAATTCGGTCTCTCATTTGTTTAGTGGCTATTGCCATACCAAATCCGTATTCAGCATTGTCTTCGAATAAAGAATTAGCCCAAGCGGGACCAAATCCGGAACGATTGTTTATGCAATAAGGAGTTGCAGGAGCCGAACCTCCGTAGATAGACGAGCATCCGGTAGCGTTGGCTACTATCATTTGTTCGCCGTATAATTGTGTAATTAATTTGATATAAGGAGTTTCGCCACAGCCGGCACATGCACCTGAAAACTCAAACAGAGGTTGAGCAAATTGACTGTTTTTTACATTTGCTGTTTTGTCGATTAAGTAATCTTTGTAGGTAACTTTTTCTTGTGAGTATTCCCAGTTTTCGATTTCTTTACGTTGCGAATCAAGAGGTTTCATTTCTAATGCTTTTACTTTAGATGGACAAACATCGGCACAGTTGCCACAGCCTGTACAATCTAAAACAGAAACTTGCATACGGAAGTGCATGCCTGCCATTTCCTTAGGTACTTTCATATCTAAGGTTTTCATTTCTTTGGGAGCATTTTTTAACTCTTCGTCTGTCATCACTACGGGACGAATAGCAGCATGAGGACATACGTACGAACACTGATTACATTGTATACAGTTTTCGGAAATCCACTCGGGGACGTTAACTGCAATACCTCTTTTTTCGTAGGCTGTTGTACCTGCCGGGAATGTTCCATCTTCTATACCTAAAAATGCACTTACGGGAAGGTCGTTCCCTTTTTGTGCTACCATAGGTTCCATTATATTTTTAACGAAATCGGGAATATTTCTGTTGTCTTTTTCTTCTTTTACTTCAATGTTTGCCCATTCGGCGGGGATATCTATTTTTACAATCTCACCACCACGATCCACAGCCATATAGTTCATTTTAATGACTTTATCGCCTTGACGTCCATAGGATGTTACGATTAGTTCTTTCATTTTTTCAACGGCTAAATCGTAAGGAATGACTTCTGAAATTTTGAAAAATGCCGATTGAAGTATGGTGTTTGTACGTCCGCCTAATCCAATTTCTTCTGCAATAGCTGTAGCATCAATTGTATACATATTGATTTTGTTTTCAGCTAAATATTTTTTTACGTTATCGGGAAGATAGGCTTTGGTTTCTTCTACGCTGTAAGGAGAATTAAATAAGAAAGTTCCGCCTTGTTTTAGTCCTCTTAAACAGTCGTATTTATAGACGTAAGAAGGAACGTGAACGGCTACAAAGTCGGGAGTTCCTACTAAGTAGGGAGCTTTGATACAGTGGTCCCCAAATCGTAAGTGTGAGCAAGTGAATCCACCTGATTTTTTACTGTCGTATTCAAAATAGGCTTGGCTATATTTATCGGTATTGTCGCCTATGATTTTGATTGAGTTTTTGTTAGCTCCAACGGTACCATCTGCACCCAATCCGTAAAATTTAGCTTCAAAAGTTCCTTCAGGTAGTACAAATATACTGGGTAGTAAAGGTAGCGATTTGTGTGTAACATCGTCAACTATACCTACGGTAAATTGATTTTTGGGTTCTTTTGCTTCTAAGTTTTGAAATACGGATAAAATATGTGCGGGTGTAGTATCTTTGGAAGATAATCCGTAGCGTCCACCTACTATTAAAGGTTTTTCGTTAGCTGCTATATCTTTGCGATTAGCAAATGCTTCTACTACGTCTAAATATAAGGGGTCTCCGTTTGCTCCTTGTTCTTTAGTTCTGTCAAGTACGCAAATACGTTTTACTGTTTTGGGTAATACTTCTAATAAATGTTTTACCGAGAAGGGGCGGTAGAGGTGAACGATAATCATTCCTGTTTTTTTACCTTCTTTGTTTAGTTTGTCTACTACTGTGTAAATAGTTTCTGTAACAGAACCCATAGCAATTATAATGTCGGTAGCGTCTTTATCTCCGTAATACACGAAAGGAGCGTAGTTACGACCAGTCATTTTACTTATACTTGTCATGTATTCAGCTACTATGTCGGGAAGTACATCGTAGTATTTGTTTTGAATTTCGCGGGTTTGGAAATAAATATCGGGATTTTGAGCAGTTCCTCTGGTAACAGGGTTCTCTGGATTTAAAGCATTGTTTCTGAATGTTTCTAAAGCTTTTTCATCTATAAGTTCAGCTAATGCATCTTGGCTGAGAGCTTCTACTTTTTGTATTTCGTGAGAAGTACGGAATCCGTCGAAGAAATGTAGGAAAGGTATTCTTGCTTTGATAGCTGCTAAGTGTGCTATAGGAGCTAAATCCATAATTTCTTGTACTGAGCTTGTTGCTAACATAGCAAAACCTGTTTGGCGTGTGCTCATTACGTCAGAGTGATCGCCAAAAATGGATAGTGCTTGAGCTGCTAAGGCTCGTGCCGATACGTGAAAAACTCCGGGTAATAATTCGCCAGACATTTTATACATATTGGGTATCATCAACAGTAATCCTTGAGAGGCTGTAAATGTGGAGGTTAAAGCTCCTGCTTGCAAAGAGCCGTGTACAGCTCCTGCAGCTCCAGCTTCGGACTGCATTTCTACTACCTTTACAGGTTCTCCAAAAATATTTTTTCTTCCTAATGCAGACCATTCGTCTATATGTTCTGCCATGGTGGAGGAGGGTGTAATCGGATAAATAGCGGCAACCTCGCTAAACATGTACGCAACGTGAGCTGCAGCGTAATTACCATCACAAGTCATAAATTCTTTTTTTGTCATAATATTCTGATATTTAATTTTTTATGAAAATCATTTCTGTGTGATTTTTTTTTTGCAAATATACATAATTTTATCGTAGTATCAAGCGTTTTTTTCAATTGCTTAGTACTTTATTTTGTGTTTTTTTTGAGTGATATTTCTCACTTTTTTCTATAACTATTTATAAAGGAATTGAGAAATTTCCTGCTTATAATAACAGGGCATAATTTTTTTAAACAGAAGTACTTAATTCTTTAGGATAGCAAATGAAAAATTTATTTACATTTTCCGATAAAGTCCTGTGATTAAGATGGTCAGATAAAGTTTCTAAGGTGTGAAGTTTGTTGTTCTTATCTAAAATACGAATGGGAGCCAAGGCTTTGTTGTAAGCGGTGTTTTCCATTTTTCCATGGATTACAAAATAATCAACTTCCATTTGATTGAGATGTGCATGCAAGACACATTCCGATTTTTTTCTACGTATATACGATTCATCAAAATCGTTGTCAGAGACCTCTATTTTAAATAAGTTTCTGTTATATAGTCTCTTGCAAAGTTCGGAAAGTATAAAGTCAGGATGTGTTCGCCATGTTTTTATGCAAAACCAAATATCGCGATCGTCCAAATCGGCGTATGCTTTTAGTGTACTAGGATTGTTTACAAAGTCGGATTCGGAGATGGTGTTTTGTAAAAATAATGCCAAAGAGGGAGGCAGAAATATGTCTGTTTTGCTTTCGATTAATACTTTTACTCGTTTGAATATGCTTTGTATCATGGTTTCTATGGCATGAACTGTTTTGTGTAAATATACCTGCCAATACATCAAACGCCGTGAAATAATAAATTTTTCAATGGAATACAAGGCTTTCACATCGGCTACTAATTCGTTATTGGACACATTGAGCATTTTTATAATACGTTCGGTACCAATAACACCTTCGGAAACGCCTGTAAAAAAGCTATCTCGCGTAAGGTAATCCAATCGGTCAACATCCAATTGTCCTGAAATTAATTGGTGTAAAAATCGTTTGTGGTAGGTGTTTTTATAAATTTGAAGGGCAAGATTTAATTGGTTGTTAAATTGCCGATTGAGTTCTTGCATAAAAAAATCGGTAATTTTTTCATGATTAATTGATTCAATAAGCGTGTATTCTAATGTATGCGAAAAAGGTCCGTGTCCTATATCGTGAAGTAGAATAGCAATTAAGGTAGCCTCTTCTTCTTCTTTTGTGATTTCTATGTTTTTTGATTTGAGTACATCAATGGCTTCTTGCATGAGATGCATGG
>JAAYRN010000132.1 GCA_012518765.1 Bacteroidales bacterium | reverse complement strand
TAAATATAATTTAACAAATATACATGCAGCAAAGAAATCTGAAATTAAAATATATCCGAATCCTGTTTTATCCGAGTTGATAATTGATAATGGACAATCGCTCATGAAAGAAGTATCCCTCTATGATATAATGGGTAGAAAAGTGAAACAATTTTCCGTAAATGCCCCTTCAACAATCATAGATGTAAATGATTTGTTAAATGGGATTTATGTGGTAAAAATAAGTACAGCCAGTGGGGTGTTTATGAGAAAAGTACAGATAATGAGATAAATGATTATGTAAAGACTATTTCCGGACAGTCTTTTTTTATGGAGAAAGTATTACGACGTTGGTTGTAGAACAAAAAAATAGAGTTTTGGTTTTTCCCATTTTCAACTCTCTAAAACACAGATTAAGTGTTTCAATATCTTTATTTCTTGTAAACTTTGGTAGTTGTGATGCCACTTTCTGTTTTGATTTGTATAAAATAAATCCCACTGTGTAAGTTTTCCGTGTTTAAGGTGCATACACTACCCGAAACAATTTGTCTTTTTATCTCTTTTCCAATGACATCGAATATTCTAATTTCGTTTAATGTTCCGTTTTTATGTTGAATGGTTACGTAGTCGGAAGTTGGATTAGGATATACAACAATGTGTTTACTGTCAGTAGTTTCTGTAATGTCGCTTTTGTATTGTATGTATAGAGAAGATACGTCTGTAGTATCGCCGCAGAAATTAAAAGCACGTACGCTTATTTCAATGGGATTGATGTCGGAAATGCTAAGCTCCATTTGATTTTTATTGACAAAAGTATCTAATATGTTGAGTCTTCCGCTTTCTTTTATTTCGTAGGCGTACCAGTGGTATAATTCAGTGCCTTGTACGGGAGATACGGAAAAGGTATAGGTAGCCATATTGCTAACGATAAATGGTCCGGATATTTTTCCTATGTTTCCTAAGGGTAATGGTTCTGTAATTTCAATAGTATCATAGCGATAGCAATTATCCTCGTCTATGGAATACACTATGTATTGGTCGGATAAGAGGTTGTTTCTTTCGTTGAGTGCCGCTCCGTTGGTAAATCCTAAATCCTCCCAGTAATGTAACACACTGCCATCGTATTCGCCTAACACTTTTGTGATGTTGATTTTTCCATCGCTAAGTTTTGGACATCTGTTGTTTTCTTTTGTGTATTGGATTGTAAATATTTTATCTGCCACTATAAAGGTGTCCATACTGCAACCCAATGTGTTAATACCTCTTACTACATAAGTTCCCCCTTTGTCAATGATAGCAGAAGAGTCGCTTGTTATGCGTTTTACATTATACCATTCATAGCCCTCTGCACCAGAGGCAAATACTTCTGCTTCTATATGGTTGCATATTTCGTCGGGTGCTGTTATATTTACTTTTCCATAACTTGGATAAGAATATACAATAGCCGATGCGGTGTCAGCACAACCATTTTCTGCATATACAGTTAAAAGTATTTTATAATATCCAGTATCTTGGAAAGTGTATTCGAAAATGGAATCCATACTTAGGTGTTCAATTTCTTGGTTTTCACTTGTTTTAAAAATTTCCCAAACCCACCAAGCTATTTGGGTAGGTCGAGAATAAGGGAGTGCAGTTAAGGCAACTTTACTGGGGTAACATTTGTATGTTATTGAATCGCAAGCAAAGTCACTAACAGTACTGTCGCATACTATTTCGTAGCTTAGTGTAGAAGTACATCCCATATTTGATAACATGTGTACTGTATACACAGCTTCGTGGCGGGCACCTAAAATTGATAATTTTTGATTTTTCCCCATAATATTTCCTTCGGAATCTTTCCACTCATAAGCGATAAATCCTTCAGGGGCATCAAATCGTGCCACAGTGGGGGTGGTTCCGTAGCAACAAAAGTCTATTTTTATTGCCATAGGCATGCATTTTCCAACTACGTAGGCGTATCCGAATTGATCACCATAAGTGGAGTTGGCAATTGAAATAGATATATAAACTGTTTGTCCTATGTAAGAGTTTAGGTTAACACCCATGATAGACCAGTCTTTCCAGAGGATATTGTTACCACATTGTTTAAAATCAGGATTGTTTTTGTCAGCAATTTCTATATAATGATTACATGCAGTATTTAGTAAAT
>JAAYRN010000131.1 GCA_012518765.1 Bacteroidales bacterium | reverse complement strand
TTTACAAAAAGAGAAAAATATTACATACGACCACCATGTTTTATCAAAAAAAATACCCAAAATTCCAACTGTAGAATATCCCGCCACTCCCTCGTTTTTTCCAGTGGCTTATTCCGATATAGATATGAATAAACATGTAAATAACACTCGTTACGTGTTGTGGGCTATAAATGAATACCCTTATGAATTTCATCAAAATCACAAATTAAAAACATGCAATATCCAATTTATTTCCCAAGCCAAACATTTGGATAGAATAACCATTCAGAAAAAAGAAATATCAGAAAATATTTTTGTGTCCTCAGTTTTTACAGAAAACAATCAGAATGAGGCTTGTAGGATTATGTTAGCATGGGAGAAAAATAATAAATAATTATTTCTTTATTATGGAACAAAAATAGCAAAGGTTTTTATAAAAAAAATGTATTTTTGCAAAGTGAAATAAATAGATTAAAAGCATGATTAATTTAGAAGTCGAACCTGTTTTAGACAATGATAACAACGAACAAAATACGCCTGTAGAATCGACAGCCAAGGTTGAAACAATCGAAGATAATACAGAAAACAAACCTATAGAAAATCAGAATGAAGCAATAGAAGAGGAAACTATAATTTCAGAATCAATTCAAAAAGAAGAACAAAAAGAGGCAACAGCCGAAGTTCAATCTCCTGTGATTGTAGTCAATCATGCCGACATATATCAGAAAAAAATACTAATACTTTCCGATGTTTCATTTACAGTAGAAAAAGGAGAACTTATATATATCATAGGGAAAACAGGTAGCGGGAAAAGCAATTTACTTAAACTATTATACGGTGAAGTGCCTGCAAAAAATGGCGAAGTTGTAGTTGCTGGATATAATTTAGTGAATATTAAATCGAAAAATGTGCAACGCCTACGCCGAAAATTAGGTATTGTATTTCAAGATTTTCAATTATTATATGACCGTAGCGTATACGAAAATCTGAAATTTGTTACCAAAGTAACAGGCTGGAAAGACAATGTAAAACGAGACGAACGCATAGACGAAGTATTGACCTTAGTCGGACTGAAAACAAAAGGACATAAAATGCCACATCAATTATCGGGAGGCGAACAACAACGCGTCTGTATAGCACGAGCTTTGGTTAATAATCCTGAAATAATTTTAGCCGACGAGCCTACAGGAAACCTCGATCCTGAAACATCGTTTGAAATATTTAAACTGTTTCACGAAATCAGCAAAAAAGGAACATCGGTTTTGATAGCTACTCATAGTAATTTTATTATCAATGAACTACCATCACGTGTTTTACAAATAGAACACGGCAAAGTTTTATAAGAACATGTTATCTATACTCATTCCCATATATAATTACAATGCAGTAGATTTGGTTCACAGTCTACATGCCCAAGCCGAGAAATTATCGATAGATTTTGAAATACTTTTATTAGACGATGCCTCCGACAACACCCTTTCAAGAGAAGATAATAGCGTATTAAAAAAACTATCTAAAACGAAACTTATCGAACTGCCCACCAAAGCAGGTAGAGCAGTAGCCCGAAATTTTTTGGCAGGACAAGCAGAATATGATTATTTGTTGTTTTTAGATTGCGATTCTGAACCCCTTGATGATCAATTTATAGCCCGTTATATTCCCTATTGCAAAGGAGAGTCGGTTGTAGTATGTGGAGGTACAGCATACAAAAAAATATCGCCTCCCGCCGATTTCTATCTAAGGTGGGTATACGGAACCCGATCCGAAACCAAATCGGCAGAAGAAAGAAATAAAAATCCAAATTCTCGTTTTTCGACTTTCAATTTTTTAATAGCCAGAAAATTATTTATGTCAATACGATTCAACGAACTATTGAAAAACTATGGACACGAAGATACTTTATTTGGATTTGAATTGAGAAAACGAGGTAATGTAATTCAACATATTGATAATCCCTTGTATCACACAGGGATAGACACAAATGAAGTTTATTTAGAAAAAACCCGACAAGGCGTTCAAAACCTAAAAATATTATTAGAAAATTATCCAAATCGCGATTTATTAATCAAAGATATTCGTCTGTTGCGTGTATATACACTTATTGAGAAGTTTAAATTAACCTATGTGTTTTATGTAAACTATCTGTTGTTTAAAAACCTAATGCTCTTAAACTTTAAAAGCAAATACCCTAATTTGTTTTTATTTAATCTGTATAAATTAAATTATTTATGCTATTTAAAATATAATAATATTCACGACTTATGATTGATTTAGATTCTTTATTAAGAGTGCCTTATGGCTTAGCCGTAGTTTGTTCGGGAGACAAACAATACGGAAATGGTTTTATTGCTACCGTAGTTTTCCAAATAACAGCCGAACCCGTTCGATTTGGTGTAAGTTGTAATAAAGACAACCACACAGCTGAGCTCATCAAACAAAAAGGAGTTTTTTCTATTTCTTTGCTTCCCGAAAATACAAGCGTAGATGTAATTCGTACATTTGGCTACAAAAGTGGAAAAGACCTCCAAAATAAAATGGAGCAAAAAAAGATAAAACATGGCTATAGCGATGTTCCTGTATTTATGGATAACGTAGTATCGTATATGACCTGTAAGTTAGAACAAACTGTAGATGTAGGTACACATCTTATTTTTATAGGCGAAGTAATGGAAGCCGAAGAAGTAAACTCCCAAGCCGAAGTAATGACTTATGCACATTATCAGAAAGTAATGAAGGGCAAATCACCTAAAAATGCCCCTACTTATATAAATAAATCAAAAAAATAACTAAAAAATTCAAAATTATGGCTACATTAAAAAAGTATGAATGCGACGTATGCGGCTATGTGTATGACCCCGAAACTGGAGACGAAGAAACTGGAATAAAACCAGGAACTGCTTTTGAAGATATTCCAGACGACTGGACATGCCCTTTATGCGGAGTAGGAAAAGAAGATTTTACTCCCATAGATTAAGATAGGATTCATTCGCACAACAATGTTAATAATCATGCTGTTTCCTATGGCATGATTATTTTTTTATTAATAAAACAACTACATTGAAAAACCCAATTCAATACAATAGTTATCTGATAAAAACGTTTTATTGTATAAATTTCATCGTAATGAAAAAGGTATTATTTTACACAGCTATAGGACTGTTATTTTTAAATAAATTAAACGCTCAGGAAGTACTAACTGGATTAAAGTCGAACATTCAAAAAACATCAGTATTACAAAGCGAAACGATTCAACAACAAAAATCTGTAGATAAAATTATAGCCTATCCTTCGCTTTTAATTCCTTTTTCAGACGATTTTTCTACACAAGGAATTTATCCCGATACAGCCTTGTGGATAGACAATCATGTGTTTATAAATCAGAGTTTTGGAATTAATCCTCCTACCATAGGAGTGGCAACCTTAGACGCAGTAGATGCCTACGGAAAAATATACGAACACGCACGTCAAACAGCCTTTCCTGCCGATACTTTAAGTTCACGCCCCATTCGTTTAGATTCTATTTTTTCTCCATTCCCTAAGGAACTAACAGTTGATGATTCTCTGTATTTTAGCTTTTTCTATCAGCCAGGAGGTGGTATTATTGGAAAACCTTGGAGTAAATTGGGCGATGCACCCGAAAGAGGGGACTCTCTAATTCTCGAATTTGGTTATTACACAGGCGATACCATACTTGCTTATTATACAAAAATGCTTTACATAACCGATACCGTTTTTTCGGTAGGTGATACCATTTACAGCCTTTGCGACCCTAATCTATTTGTTATAGTAACCAAAGATTATGAAAAAGGCGATACCATATACTTACCCTGTGATTCCGTGTTGATGGTAGAAACAAAGTGGGAGAAAATATGGGCAACCGAAGGAATGGTATTGGATACATTTATCCATAGATACAATTTGGATACTAATAAATTATTATTTCGTCAAGTGTTTATTCCAATCACTGATTCTGTGTTCTTTAATCAAGGATTTCAATTCCGATTTCGAAATTATGCCTCCTTAGAATACACCGAAAATAATCCCACTTGGGCAAGCAATGTCGATTTTTGGAATATCGATTATGTACGTTTAGACAGAGCCAGAACCATAGCAAATACAGATATTGACGACGTAGCTTTTTCAGAAAACCCTGGAAGTATTTTAAAAAATTACCAATCCATGCCTTGGTCGCAGTTTAAAAACAACCAAGGAGCTGAAACGCGAAAAGAATTTAAGATAAAACTATCAAACCTATCTTATGTTGTAAAAAATACGTATTACGATTATTTTATTACCGATAAAAACAATCAAATAATTCATAATTATAGCGGAGGTTCTTACAACATTTCGCCCGTACACGATGTGGGTTTTCAAACGTATCAACCTCACGCATCACCTCCTTTTTCATTTACTTTTCCTTCGGATAACAACGACAGTGCCGTGTTTAATCTAATACATGTTTTCAGAGAAGCAGGAAGTGGAGACAAAAATGCCAACAACGATACCGCTGTATTTCAACAAAAATTTTACAATTACTACGCCTACGATGATGGTACTCCCGAATCGGGATACACCGTTATAAATCCTTACTCACACAGAACGGCAATGGCAATGAGATTTACGCTAAATCACGAGGATACATTACGAGCTATAGCTATGTATATCAATCATGTATTAGACGATGCCAACGATTTTCAATTTACCCTAAGCGTATGGGCTGATAGTAGCAATTTGCCCGGTAAAGAACTGTATAGTGAGTTAATAACACAAGAATATAGCAACGAATTATACGGATTCCAACAATATTATTTGCAAGAGGCTGTTCCCATTTCTGGAAAATTTTATATTGGTTATCAGATTGATACAAAAAATTATTTAAACGTAGGATTTGATCAAAATAACAATAGTAGCGAACATGTTTTTTATAAAATAGATAATTTTTGGACAAATAGTTTCTTATCGGGAACTCCCATGTTGCGTCCTTTTGTGGGTAAAGCATGGATACCAACTTCGATTGAAAATACATCGCCCGACCACAGATTTGATGTTACACTTTATCCCAATCCAGTTAACGATAAACTAAAAATATTGCTGTCTAATTCTGTGGAGCAAAGCGATATACATATAGAAATTTATAGTATAAATGGACAAAAAATTTATAGTCATCCGTTTACTGAAGATATAGACGTTTCAAATTATAAATCAGGATTTTATATTTTAAAAACCTATCACAAACAAACAAAAGAAACACGACTCAACAAATTTATTATTAATCATTAAAACACTTCATTTATGTTGAACATTGTACTATTTGGATCCCCAGGTTCAGGAAAAGGTACCCAATCGAAAATGTTATTGAAAAAATATAAATTAGAATATATTTCTACGGGTGAAATTTTACGGGATCAAATAGCGAAAGAAACTCCCCTCGGCATAGAGGCAAAAACATTGATAGACAAAGGGCATTTAGTCCCTGATGAATTGGTAGTTGAAATATTAGAATCTAAACTTATTGAGAATAAAGATGCCAATGGATTTTTGTTTGACGGGTTTCCTCGAACCTTGGTACAGGCTTATATTTTAGAAGGATTGTTGTTGAAATTAAACACTTCGTTAAACATGGTTATAGCCTTAGACGTTCCTAAAGAAGAACTTACAAGGCGACTTTTGGGCAGGGCACACATAGAGGGAAGAAGCGATGATAATATAGAAGTCATACAAGAACGTTTTAAGGAATATAAAAGCAAAACACTACCTGTAATTCAATTCTATAAAACTAAAAATGTATTTACCAACATTGAAGGAGTAGGGAAGGAAGAGGAAGTGTTTGAGCGAGTTGAAAATGTGATTGATAATGCTGTTAAAGATTCTTCGTCTCACATTGTATTAATAGGCAGACCTGGTTCGGGTAAGGGAACACAGGGCGAAATTTTTGCCAAAAAACATAACTTTCACTATTTGTCAACCGGGGAATTATTGCTGGCTGAAATTAATAAAAATACCGAAATTGGGAAAAATATAAAATCCTTGTATGCAAATGGAATAAGTGTTCCCGATGAGTTGATTATCAAACTTGTTGAAGAAGAAATGGCAACCTACAGTGAAAATAGAGGTTATATTTTCAAAGGATTTCCCCGCACACTAATTCAAACCTATATTTTAGAGGGAATGCTAAGAAGAATGAACGATTCCATTTCCTTGGTCATTTACTTAGATGTACCTATGTTGCACTGTTTTAAACGATTATCTAAAAGATCACAAACCGATGATGCACGCCCCTACGATTTAACTACCGATTTGATCATAGGAAGAATGGAAGAATTTGAAACAAAAATAAATTCGGTTATCAAGTATTTTAAAAGTAAAAACAAACTAATCCGAGTCAATGGAATGGGAACCCCCGAAGAAGTAGCCGAACGATTGGAAGAAATTGTATTAAAATCATTGAAAAAAATTATTTAGACTCAGGTACTATATATTTTTTATCGTTTACGTGGTTGAAATAAGATTGTAGCAAAGCCTTTAATTGTAACAATGCTTTTTGCTGACTTTCAGAGTTTTGTTCAACTATATTATCTTCCTGATATAAGTCGGCGGCGGAATAAGCTGATTGTATGCCTTTGTCGCTAAGATAAATACTAATATCGTCGGTGATACATTGGTACAGTTGGTTTATATAATTTGATGCCATAGGGAAGCGTTCTTTTTCATTAAACACATCTCTACCAAAAGCAAAATAAGGTTTTTGATGTCCAATCAAGCCCAATAAAGTAGGCATTACATCTAATTGTTGGGTAACGCTACTATCCAATCCTTTTAGGTTTGAACCCGGTGCATATATAAAATAAAAAATAGCCGTTGAGCCCTTAGGCGTATTGGTTATTTCTGCATATTTTTGAGGAGAAACATGGTCGGCAATAAAAACAAAGATAGTATTTTTAAACCAAGGCTGATTTTTTGCTCTATCGAAAAATTTCCGAAAAGCCAAATCGGTATATGCTACGCATTTATGAATTAATGTATGTCCTTGAGGTACTTTGTCTTCATAGTCGGCTGGGATAACGTAGGGATGATGAGAGGTCAAATTAAAAACCGAAGCAAAAAATGGAGGAGAAATATCCTCTAATTTATCGGCAACGTATTGAAAAAAAGGCACATCAAATACTCCCCAATAAGGTTCAACTGTGAGGGCATCAACTTTTCTTTCAGCTTCAAAATCATTGCGAGAATAAAAAGTATTTATTCCCGCTATTTTAGCATAAGCCTCAAAACCCATGGAGTTTTTTTCGGCACCACAAAAAAAGTAAGTGCCATATCCTTGATTGTTTAGTATCTTGGGCAAACCCTCTGTGGTGGCTAAGGATTGGGGAAGTAAAACAAAAGAACGTTTATAAGAAGGAATGGATGTTAGTATAGAAGGCAGAGCATCAATAGATTTCATGCCGTTTGAAAAAGCCTGAGTAAATACATAACTCTGTCCCATCAAAGAATCTAAAAAAGGAGTAAAACCCTCTTCCTCGCTATAAAGCTCTGGGCAGTAAAATTTAGAATGTTCTTTACTAAAACTTTCCATGATAAAAATCATAACATTGGGCTTGTCAAAATGATAAACCGAAGGTGTTTTTGGATAATGATAGGGGGTGAAAATGGCATTTACTTCTTTTTCGTCAAAGTAATGCGGATTATCTAATGCCTTTACTTGTAAGGTTCTCAATACACAAAATGGATTACTTAGTATAAGATTAGCCTGCTGTGGATTTTCGGTATAAAAAGCGGCATTACTTAAGGTATAAGGTCTCAAGCCCAACCTAAACCCTCCGCGTATACCCGCTACGCAAACGAGTATAACTATAGACAATATCAGTGTATTAATAGAATAATACACATAAGATTTTTTGATTTTTGTGGAGTGGTATTTAATTTTTTTATAAACAAATACCATTAAAAATATCAGTGCAGCCGCAAGTAATACCACCCACCAATCGTGCATAATTACATTTTTAACAATGGGAGCATTGTTTGTGTTTTCCAGGTAAAATAATTCTTCCGAAGTCAAACGTTTTAAAGAAAAATGAAAATAAATTACATCGGCAAGATTCAATACGACAATGGCTAAAGAATTACTAATGATGTAAATCCAAAATAATATCTTTTGATACAACCTGTGTGCACGAAATCGAAACGGCAACATCGACAGTACAATAAACAGACTATTTATATAAATAATGGAAATGTTGCTAAATACAATAGAACCTTTAAGTAAAAGAGGAAGTTGAGCTAAGGTAATGTTTCCCAACGATTCATGATTGTAAATATAAAATACAACTTGGGTTATAAAAATGACAACATAAAGAATAAGCAACCTCAAGGCAAGGGTAGTAACATCATTGAATACAATGTGTTTTAAAATAGGATATTTATCCAAAATACCTTTTTTTGATGGGGTACTATTCATTGTACGTAAAGCCAAAATTTACATTCCATAACGATTTTATTCTCATATAATTGTTTAAACGTAAAAAGAAAACAAGGTGTTGCTAACCTTTATTCTTAAAAAAACAGGAGAATAACGAATGAGTAAACAAACAATTTTTAAAACAAAAAGTCGTTAACTCTCATACAAGGAAATCAGTATATGGCAAATGAAAATTTTATCGATTATGTAAAAATCTTTTTTCGTTCGGGAAAAGGAGGAAGTGGCTCGGCTCATTTAGCACGCAGTGCACGCACAGCTAAAGGAGGTCCCGACGGAGGAGATGGAGGGAGGGGAGGACACATTATCCTTAGAGGTAATAAACAGTTATGGACATTGTTGCATCTGAAATATACCAAACATGTTTTTGCCGAAAATGGAGAATCCGGAAGCAAAAATCAATGTTTTGGCAAAGATGGCAAAGATATGATAGTCGATGTACCGCTGGGAACTATTTTAAAAAATGCAGAAACCTTTGAAGTAGAAGCCGAAATATTAGAACATAATCAGGAAATTATTATTATGAAAGGAGGACGAGGCGGGAAAGGAAATGTGCATTTTAAATCGTCAACTTTTCAAACGCCACGATTTTCCCAACCGGGAGAAGAAGGTATCGAAGATTGGAAAATATTGGAATTAAAAGTTTTAGCCGATGTTGGATTGGTAGGTTTCCCCAATGCCGGCAAATCAACATTTATTTCAGTTGTATCCAACGCCAAACCCAAAATAGCCAATTACCCCTTTACGACCCTAAAACCCAATTTGGGAATGGTAAAATATCGAGATAATTATTCTTTTGTTGTTGCCGATATACCTGGAATTATAGAGGGAGCTTCCGAAGGAAAAGGATTGGGATTGAGGTTTTTAAGACATATTGAACGTAATTCAATATTATTGTTTCTCATAGCCGTTGATAGCGAAAATATCAAACAAGAATATAGAGTTTTATTAAACGAACTCAAAGAATACAATCCCGAATTATTGGATAAAAAACGAGTACTTGCCATATCTAAATGCGATTTAATACCTCATACTGAGCTAACTAATATTAAAAAGAAAGTTCCCAGCGATTTGCCCGTAGTCTATCTTTCGTCCCACATACAAATGGGAGTAACCGAAACCAAAGACATATTGTGGAAACTATTAAATGAAAATAACTAAAATACGCTAAATCATGAACGTAGTTTTATTCGACAATCATTACCGAAACCACCTTTTACCCTTTACCTATACACGCCCACAGGCAGATATACGCATAGGCATATTGACAATCAGAGAAAAATGGGAAAAACGATTAGGAGTAAAAACCTCAAGCCTAACAGAACCTTATTTATCTAAAAAATTCCCTTTAAAAACAACAGAAAAAAACCTATTGATAGCAGGAACTTTATGCCCCACCGATGAATTGGTAGAAGCAGTAAAATCCTTGAAATTAGGACAAACATTGGTAAAAAACGAAGAAATTTTGGCACATTGTGTCGAAAATATTCCGCAACAATTAAACGATTATAGTGGTAAAAAAATAGAATTTAAAGAAAACATACGAGTAGTATCGCAAGTATGGGATATTTTTCACCAAAACGAAGACGAGTTATTGCTTGATTTTGGATTGATTACCAAAGGAAAAGTCTCTCAACCTTTGAGCAAAACCAATGTATTGATAGGGGACAAACAAAATTTGTTTATCGAAGAAGGAGCTATCGTAGAAGCCTCGGTAATCAACGTAAAAAACAGTAAAGTATATATTGGGAAAAATGCGGAGGTAATGGAAGGGAGTTTAATACGCGGAAGTTTGGCTTTGTGCGAAGGTTCACAGTTGAAATTAGGAGCTAAAGTATACGATTCTACTACCATAGGTCCTCATTCAAAAGTAGGAGGAGAAATTAACAACGTAGTTATATTTGGATATACCAACAAAGCCCACGATGGTTTTATGGGTAATTCCGTCATTGGCGAATGGTGTAATATAGGAGCTGACACCAATACTTCCAATCTGAAAAACGATTACAGCGAAGTGAAATTATGGAGTTGTGCTGAGCAGAAATTTATAAAAACAGGCTTGCAATTTTGTGGTTTAATAATGGGCGACCATGTCAAATGTGGAATCAATACCATGTTTAACACAGGAACTGTAATAGGCGTGGGTTCCAATTTGTTTGGCTCAGGATACATGCCCAATTTTGTGCCTTCTTTTTTATGGGGAGGTCCCAAAGGTTTCCAAGAAGGTTATATAGATAAATTGATTGCCGTAGCCGAAAAAGTATATAAACGTAGAAATGTAGTCTTTGATGAAACAGAAAAAAATATACTTTTTGAAATACACAACTACCTAAAAAACAATCAAGAAACCCGATTGCCCAACCTGATTATTTTATAAAAACACATTTTCTGATTTGTAATTTAAATTTATATCGTCATTTTCTTTGTTTAA
>JAAYRN010000130.1 GCA_012518765.1 Bacteroidales bacterium | reverse complement strand
TAGATGAATGTAACATGAGTACTGCTTTTGCTCATATTTTTGCAGGCGGATACGCCGCTGGATATTATGGCTATAAATGGGCTGAAGTATTAGATGCTGACGCTTTTAATTTATTTCAAGAAAAAGGCATTTTTGATAAATCTACAGCCGAATTGTTTAGAAAGCATATTTTATCCAAAGGCGGAAGCGAAGATCCCATGGATTTATACATACGATTTAGAGGGCAAACCCCTTCGGAAAAGGCTTTATTGAAACGAAGCGGATTGGAAAAATAAGCAAGCGAAAAACGATTTAATTTTCATAAAATCAACAACTTATGTTTTTTAGTGATTTTATTCATTTTTTGTAATCTAAAAAAACAAGGTAATGTTTAAGGAAAGTATTTCATTTTTAAAAAAAAATATTATCTTTGCACTTCATATTCGGTTTGAATAAAATCAAAGTATAGATAAATTATGACTCCTATTATAATCTCACTATTAAAAGGAATGCTGATTGGACTACCTTTTGTTTTTGTCATAGGTCCTGCATTGTTTTCTATACTACAAACCAGTATCAATAAAGGTTTTTATTCGGGGATGCAATTGGCTATAGGAATATCAATAAGTGATTTTCTTATATTGGCTTTGTGTTATTTTGGTTTGATTCAATTTTTAGAAAACGACACTTTTCAAATTATCTTAGGATTTGGTGGAAGTGCTATCATGGTTGTATATGGAATTTATATGTTTAATAAGCGAACGGTATCAGAACCGATTAGCAAGGAAATAAAATTAAAAATAAACTGGATGGGAGTTTTTACTGAAATATTTAAGGGTTTTTTCTTAAACATAATGAATCCTTTTTTATGGATACTTTGGCTTTCAATTATGTCTTCGGGAACAACAAAAAAGAGTCCTCCCGAAGCAATTGCTTTTATGTTGGGCATTGTAGCAATGATATTTACAACTGATTTACTGAAATCATTTTTTGCTCATAAAATTAAAAACATTCTATCGCCTAAGGTAATAATTACTATCAATAAAATAGCCGGAATTTTATTGTTTGTTTGTGCCGTTTATCTATTGGTAAGGACTATCATTAGCTTTAATTTATTTCCTCATTTGTTTTAAATCTTTTCGCCTCTCAACATTTCACGCTTACCCGAAAATCCTGCCAGTTTTTCTACCTTGAAACCTGCAAATTCCATTCGCCTACGAACCATTCCTTTGGCTGAATACGTACATAAATAACCTCCTTTTTTCATTGAATTGTATATTTTTTCAAACACTTCCAATTCCCACAATTCGGGTTGAGCATCGGGCGAAAAGGCATCAAAATAAACTAAATCATACATATTTTCGTCAAAACAAAACTGCTCCAACTTTGCATGAATAATTTTATAATGAAAATTTTCTCTGATTACATGAAAATGATTATCCGAAGGAATATTATGTATTTCTAAAAATATTTTATGCGAAATATTTGGCAGTTGTTTGTGATAGTTTAATTGTTCTATTTCCTTTTTTGTCAATGGAAAAGCCTCTATAGCAGAATAATAAATAACTGATTTAGAACGAGAATACACTTCTGTCAACAAGGCATTTAACCCCGCTCCCAATCCTACTTCTAATATATTTATATGTTGTTGTTTTTCCATTAAAGGCAAAAGTCCTGCATCTATAAATACATGTAAGGCTTCGCCTACAGCACCGTATAAACTATGATAATGTTGCTTGAGTTCGGGTATGTAAAAGGTGGTTGAACCATCGT
>JAAYRN010000129.1 GCA_012518765.1 Bacteroidales bacterium | reverse complement strand
TTTCGTAAAGCAATGTTCCTTGCCAATTCAACTCGCCATTTATCAAGTGATAGTAAAAATTCTTTATCTACGGTTGATGTTCCTTTTTTGTTTTTATCAGAAGTGATATATTTGTCAAAACTCCCTTTAAGTACCCTTTCCTTTGAAAAAGTATCCCAAATGAAATCAAATCCTGTAATATACTCTTTGTAAGTCAAGTATTTTATGCGTCCATTACTTGCTTTGTCGGTAGGCTTGGGCTTATTGGTACAATCGTAGATTGCAAATTCCTCAAAATCGCTAATTACAGAAATTGGCATTTTAGCACTCCAGCCGTATCGTCTTACTTGATATGCAGGTATTATATCGTCTTTAATATCAATACTTGGTTTTTTGGCTTCCAAAAAGAAGAGTCGTTTTCCGCCAGCAAGTCTGAAAGAATAATCGGGTGCTTTTGTGGCACCGCCAACTTTTATTCTATCTTCATGAATTACTTCACGATAGCTTTCAGCATAGCCTTTTTCGTTATCTACATCCCAACCAAGAGCTTTCCAAAACGGATCGATAAAATCACGTCTTGTTTGCGTTTCGTTGTAGTCTTGATGTTTATAAAATTCTTTTTGCTCGTCAAAACGCTCAACTAAGGATTTTATTTTTTCAAACGCTACTTGCTTCTGCATTGTTACCAATTTTTTGATTTCACTTTGCAAAAATAAGCATTATTTTTACATTAATATAAATTACACATAAAATGTTTTTGGATTCGATTGTAAGGAATTTTATTTTTTATAAATAAAAAAACCATAACTTACGTAAATACCGTAAATTATGGTTTAATGTATGGTGTGAAATTTTTAAATCTTATTTTCTACCGGGATATACTTTCAAGGCTTCTTCCAAGCATTTCATAGACGCTTTCATATCTTCTACATTTAAGCAGAAGCTAATACGTACCTCGTCCATTCCCATACCTTTGGTGGAATAAAATCCTGTTGTAGGTGCCAACATAACAGTTTCACCGTTGTAGTCAAATTTTTCGAGCAACCATTGGCAAAAATGGTCTGAATCTTTGATTGGCAAACGAGCTACTGCATAAAAAGCTCCTTTTGGATTGGGGCAAAAACAACCGTCCATTTTGTTAATAGCCTCTACTACCACATTTCTACGTGCTATATATTCTTCCAATACTTCATCAAAGTAGGATTGGGGTGTATCTATAGCTGCTTCGGTAAATATTTGTCCAAAAGAAGGAGGACTTAAACGAGCTTGAGCAAATTTCATAGCTGTGTTGTAAACTTCTTTATTTTTGGTAACAAACATACCTATTCTTGCTCCACAAGCACTGTATCGTTTTGAAACAGAATCTAATAATATTACATTTTGTTCTATTTCTTTTAAATTCATCACCGAAAACACTTCGGCTCCGTCGAAAGCAAATTCGCGGTAAACCTCATCGGCAAATAAGAACAGATTGTGTTTTTTTACAATTTCAGCCAAAGCGTATAATTCTTCTTTTGAATATAAATATCCCGTTGGATTGTTGGGGTTACAAATCATAATGGCTTTGGTTTTGGGAGTAATCAGTTTTTCAAACTCATCCATCGAAGGCAGTGCAAATCCATTATCAATAACCGACACTATGGGTTTTACTGTGATTCCTGCCGAAACTGCAAAACCGTTGTAATTTGCATAGAAGGGTTCGGGTATAATGATTTCATCTCCATCGTCTAAACAAGTATTTAGAGCAAACAATATACTTTCAGAACCTCCGCTTGTAATGATAATTTCTTCGGGAGTTACGTCTATGTTCCATCGTTTGTAGTATTCGGCTACTTTTTTTCTACACGACACAGTACCTGCTGAATGTGAGTATGCTAATACATCTATTTTTGTATTTTGCAAAGCAGCAATGGCTTGTTGGGGTGTTGCTATATCGGGTTGACCAATGTTTAAATGATAAACTTTAATTCCTCTTTTTTTTGCATCGTCCGAATATGGAACCAACTTGCGAATGGGCGAAGCTGGCATCGCGACTCCTTTTTTTGATATTTTGGGCATAATATTATATTTATTTTTTGTGTTATTTATTTTTTTATAGGTTTTTTCAATACAACAATTTCAAAAGCACTGTATACCAAATACAAAACAAAAAAATTGACTATAAAAATCATCATGTTTTTTTTGCATAACAGCATATAAAGTAATAAAACTACTAAAAACAACAATAGTTTTACTGTGGTGCTTAGGAAGTAATTAGAAATAAATTTGCGTTCTATTTTCATCAAATCTCGCATCTGTTCTTCCTTTGTTTTACTTGGGTCAGGAGTATATTCTAATCGCTTAGCATCTGTTTTTAAAACAAATAAATGCGATACTGTGGTAACGGTTAAGAATAAAAGGACTAAAAATGACGCATAAGGTGATATGATTTGAGGGAAAAAATGTCGTAAAACGATTTGTGCTACAAGCACAAAAACTGTGAATATCAATATCTTTCTAAGATATTTAACAAATAATTGTTTCAACATGTATGCTTAATTTTATGTATGTCAAAATTACTAAAAATCTTTGATTAAAGGTTTATTTTTTGCTGTTTTTCTTAAAAAAATCTTTTACTGAGGTGTAAATTCCTAATACAACGCCTATTAAAGAAAATAATACAGTAAATATGGGTATATTGAGGCTTACGTATTTGTCTAATTTTATTCCACCGTAAGTAAACAAAAGTATAATTACAAGCATTTGTATAGCAATACCTGCATATTTTAAATAAGATGCCCCGGATGCTTGTATTTTTTTTCTTTGATTCATTGTTTTTTAAACCAAAAAATCTGTATTTTCTGATTCTGTGTTTTCTGTATTGTTCATTCGGCAATTACCTGTAAATTCGGCATCGGGTTCAATACACAACCTCTTCACAACCAAATCGCCTATAACATTTGAACTTGCTTTTAAGGTCAGCATTTCCGATGTTTCTATGTTTCCTTTTACCGCTCCCGAAACATCGCAATCTTTGCAATTTATATTGCCTTCTATTTTTCCTGAAGGTCCTATAACTAATTTTAATTTTGAATAGAAATTCCCAATTAATGTTCCGTCTAAACGAAAATCTCC
>JAAYRN010000128.1 GCA_012518765.1 Bacteroidales bacterium | reverse complement strand
GATTATTATACCGTTTATTATTTAACCGATGAGTATAAAGACACTTTCTATTTAGCTCCCTGTGTAAATGTTACAGGTTACGACAAGCCCAAAGGAGGACAAATAGTTCCAAAAGTAGACAATGTAGTTACCATAGATTATATATTAACAGAAAATGACACTTCACGAACGTGGGATTCAGCTGGAGGGTCTTGGTATAGCTATGTGGTTTTAGAAATTCCATTAACCTATGACGGAGTTACACAAAATGGATTTGAAGTTCCCTACGGAGCTGTATTATCGGTAATGCCTACCTTTGTTCCCGGTTACGACTATGAATTACACGACACTTTGTATCACGGACTAACAGACCCTATGGACCCTGATCGCTATGCTGAAGGGTATCCCGTAAGAACAAGCAATTATTTTAGCTTGCGTTATTATTATATGGATGCTGAAACAAAATACTTTTCCGACCCATTTGGATTTAATGGTGGAATCATAGCATACCGACACCTGTTGTATCAAATGTACTTTAACGAAGACGGAGTAACAAGAAACTTTAGAGTCTCTTCTTATTCTACTCATTATGGATTGCTACCCGATATATACTTTACCGTGAGTGAAAATACCGAAAATGGAGGAGACGACTTTCCCGATCCCGATGTGGTCATTGAAGCCAACGATTTAGTTTCAAAAATTTATCCCAATCCAGCTAAAGATATGCTCAGTATACAACTGAAAAATAGCGAACAAGCTTCTATAAAATTTATCAATATATTGGGACAAGAAATAAAATCAAATGTTGTAAATGATTTTCAAGCAAATATAGATGTATCTGACTTGAAACCTGGTATATATATCGTAAAAATAGACCAAAAAGGAAAAACCTTTACAACTAAAGTAAGTATACATTAAACTCACACAAATACAAGGATTTAAAAAGCTACTTGAAAACCAAGTAGCTTTTTTTATTCCCCTTTATATTTTTAAAATCAAAAAAACTGTCAAAGCGGCAATTCTTTTATTTTAGCTGTGTATACAATAATTAAAACCATTAAAAGTTATATATTGTTGTAATAAACATATATTTTAATGAGCAATTCACTTCATTCTCCGGGACGTTTTTCTATTTTACCTCCCATTGTTAAGAATCTTCTAATTCTTAACATCCTTTGTTTTTTTGCTACCATTGTTTTAAAAAATTCCTTAGGGATTGATTTATACGATCTTTTAGGACTTCATTATTTCAAATCGAGCTTATTTTCTCCCTATCAATTTATTACGTATATGTTTATGCACGGGAGTTTTGAACATTTGTTTTTCAATATGTTTGCCTTATGGATGTTCGGTTCTAGCATTGAAAATGTATGGGGGAGCAAACGTTTTATTGTATTTTATTTAATTACAGGCATTGGAGCGGCTTTGATTCACTACCTTGTTATACACCTTCAACTTTATCAAGACATGGCATTGATACAAGCCAGCATTTATTCTCCCGATGTAGCTACTTTAAAGGAATTAATTCGCAATCACACATTTGCATTAAATGAATATTCAGGAGATATATGGAATCAGTTTGTTGTTTTCCGCGAAAATGTTCATACGTTGGAGGTTAATCCCTTAAATACAGCCAACAAGGAACAAATAAGTGAATTTTTAGGTCTTTATTTAAATCATTTTGTTAGCTTGCCCAATGTGGTTGGAGCTTCCGGTTCAATTTACGGATTGTTGCTTGCTTTTGGGATGTTATTTCCCAATTCGAGGATTTATATTTACTTCCTTTTCCCTATGAAAGCCAAATGGTTTGTTATTATTTTTGGAGTAATTGAATTGTTATCCGGCATATTTAGTACTGGAGACGGCATTGCTCATTTTGCACATTTGGGTGGTATGATTTTTGGACTGATACTTATTTTACTCTGGCAAAAGAAATCAGATTCACCTTATCAACAATAACATTATGCGATTTAGACAATCTCCTTTTTTTCGTCCTCAACAAAGCATTGCATCTCGTATTCAGTTATTTTTAAAAAATAATTCACCTTTAAATAGACTGATTACTATAAACATAGCTGTTTATTTAGGAATGCTTGCACTGAAAATTTCAGCAAGTTTATTGGAGTTTTTAATGCTAAAAGAGTATGGTTCGTTGATGCTTTTGTTTGTTTCTGACTGGCTATGCGTACCTGCCAATATATCCACACTACTTGTCAAACCGTGGACTATCCTGACAAGTATTTTTCTACATCTTGATTTTTTTCATATTTTATTCAATATGATTATGTTGTGGTTTGGAGGAAGTATTTTTATACAATACTTCAAGCCAAAATCTTTGTATACAGTTTATATAGTAGGAGGAATTATTGGAAATATATTGTTTATACTTTCGTATAATTATTTTCCTGTATTCAGTTCTATCAAACACGATGCCATTGCCTTAGGAGCTTCTGGTGGAGTATTATCGGTACTAATAGCTACGGCGAGCAAGGCTCCCAACCGCAAGGTAAATCTTATATTTTTAGGTAATACTTCCTTGAAATGGATTGCTTTATTTTTAGTACTCATTGATATTGTGAGCATACCCAAAGGAAATTCGGGAGGACATTTTGCACACTTAGGAGGAGCTTTATTTGGATTTTCATACACCGTGTTGCCCGTGTTTTTTAGAAAATACAAGTCGAAAATATCGCTTTTGAAACAGAAAAAACAAAAATCAAAACAAAATCACCGCCCGCAACGACCTAAAACTGATGAACAATACAACCAAGAACGCTATGAAAATCGTAAAAAAGTAGATGAAATATTAGAAAAAATATCCAAGTCGGGTTATCAAAACTTGACCCAAGAAGAAAAAGATTTTTTATTTAAAACAAGTCATACAAAAAATTGG
>JAAYRN010000127.1 GCA_012518765.1 Bacteroidales bacterium | reverse complement strand
TTTATTATCCATTTCATCTAATCCGTACATATCTACATTTAAAGCAGTTAGTCCGTATTTTGCAATTTCAAGGTCAATAATTCCTTTGCCTTTAATTTGGGCAAAATCCCTCACTCTTCTTAATAAAAGATTGGCAATTCGAGGGGTTCCCCTACTGCGTCTGGCTATTTCGTAAGCAGCATCTTCCTTTATATCTATTTTTAAAATAGAAGCTGAACGGGTAATAATTTGTTCTAAAATAGATGAATCGTAGTAATTTAACCGTAAATTAATTCCAAACCTGGAACGTAAAGGGGCTGTAAGTAATCCCGAACGCGTTGTTGCTCCAACCAATGTAAATTGATTTAATCCTATTTGTACATTGCGGGCATTGGGCCCCGATTCTATTAAAATATCTATTTTATAATCCTCCATAGCAGAATATAAATATTCTTCTACTACGGGCGAAAGTCGATGAATTTCGTCAATAAACAACACATCATTTTCTTCTAAATTGGTCAGTAAGCCCGCCAAATCGCCGGGTTTATCGATAACAGGGCCTGAGGTTACCCTGAGATTTACACCCATTTCATTGGCTATAATATGGGATAATGTGGTTTTTCCTAAGCCAGGAGGCCCGTGTAAAAGTACATGGTCTAAAGCTTCTTCTCTTTGCTTTGCTGCTCGTACAAAAATTTTTAAATTTTCCACCACCTTTTCTTGACCAAAAAACTCTTTAAAATCGCTTGGTCGAATTACTTTTTCTATTTCTTTTTCAGAAATATTCAAATTATCAGCATGTGGATTTAAATTCGGATTTATCATGATTTTACATCAAATATTTTAATACTTACAAAAATAAACGAAAAATCAATATGAAAGGCTTTTATCACTAAGAATAATTATATATTAATATCTTTGAATTGGTAAGTAAAAAAGTTTTATTTTTGCATACATCAATATTTTTAGACAAAAGTACTATGTATACTCTTTTTATCAAAGAAATTAAAAGCTTCTTGAGCTCCTTGGTCGGATATATAGTAATGGGTGTATTCCTGATACTTATAGGTTTATTTTTATGGATATTCCCTTTTTCAGATAATATTTTAAACCGTGGTTTTGCCGACATTAATGGATTGTTTAATTTCGCTCCCATTGTATTTTTATTGTTAATACCAGCCATTACCATGCGTTCTTTTGCCGAAGAAACAAAATCGGGGACTATTGAGCTGTTATTAACCTATCCTATTTCTGATTTTCAGATTATTATGTCAAAATTTTTAGCCAGCATTGTTTTATTAATTATTTCCTTGTTGCCCACATTGATTTATTTTTTAACGGTTTATATGCTTGGCTATCCAACAGGAAATATTGATCAGGGTGCTATGTGGGGGTCGTATATGGGATTGATTTTTTTGGGAGCAGCTTTTGCATCTATCGGAATTTTTGTTTCTATTATGACTGATAATCAAATAATTTCATTTCTTTTTTCGGTTTTAATTTGTTTTATTGCATGGAGAGGATTTGATTTTATTTATTCTTTTAATATTTTTGGGTCTTTTGGATATGTAATTAAAACATTAGGAATCAGCCACCACTACAATTCCATTAGCAGAGGAGTGGTAGATACAAGAGACCTTGTTTATTTTTTGAGTGTTATTGTTTTATTTTTATATTTAGCAGCACTTCGTTTAAAAAGTAGAAATTGGTAATCGCATGAAAACAAGTAAAAATGTTCGCTCACTGAAACGCAATAATTTAATACAATTTTTTTCTGTATTGATTATAATCGTTTTGGTTAATATAATCTTCTCTTTTATTTTTTTACGGTTCGATTTAACAAGTGAAAAACGTTATACCCTTTCTAAATCTACAATTGAACTTGTTGAAAATCTTGAAGATATTATATATGTAAAAGTTTATTTACACGGAAATAATCTTCCTCCCGACTTTGCCGAATTATCGTTAAAAACACGTGAATTTTTAGATGAATTAAGTGTGTATTCTAAAAATATTCATTATGAATTTATAAATCCAGCCGAAGGAAAAGACGAACAACAACTAAAAGCATATTACGGGCAACTTTATAAACAAGGACTTCAACCTCAACCTATTCAAGATGTTGATGCAAGTGGAGTAAAAACACATTATATAGTTCCGGGAGCTATTATTTCTTACCATCAGCGCGAAACACCTGTATCTTTGGTCGATGCTGACGATGGAATTTTAATTAATAGAGGCGATGTAATTAAATTTTCTATTGAAAAATTAGAATACAACATCGGAAATGCTATTCGAAGATTAACCGGACAGCAAAAAGCAAATGTTGCCTTTGTAAAAGGACACGGCGAACTAAGTAACGCAGAAGTTTTTAGTGCAGCTGTTGCCATAGCCGATTTTTATAAGGTTGATTCTGTTACCTTAAACGGAAATATTTCAACTTTAATCGATATTGAAATCACAGACTCAACCAAGACAGAATTTAAACTAAAAGAGAATAAATACGACCTGCTTATCATAGCCAAACCAACAGAACCTTTTCCAAATATAGAAAAGTATATATTGGATCAGTTTGTTATGAGAGGGGGAAAAATATTGTGGTACGTTGACCCTGTACTTGCCGAAATGGACAGCTTACAACATTATATGGAAGCTCCTTGCTTACCCAGAGATTTGAATTTAGACGATATGTTTTTTCGTTATGGAGTACGCTTAAATACTAATTTACTGCAAGATATAAATGCTTTAGCCATTCCAATTCAAACAGGACAATTGGCAGGTCAAGCTCAATATAAATTCATTCCTTGGTATTATTTCCCTTTAATAACTCCTTTTGTCGACCATCCTATTGTAAAAAATTTGAGCGTATTGAAAACAGAATTTATTAGCTCTATCGATACGGTAGGAACTAAAACCGACTTGACAAAAACTGTTTTACTAACAACTTCGGCAAATACTAAGATTGTAAATACTCCTGCCATTATCAGCTTAGAGGCATTGAAACGAAGGGCTAATTATAGAGAGTTTTCACATCGTAATATCCCTGTATGTGTGTTGGTTGAAGGAGAGTTTACCTCCTTATATTCAGGCATTGGCGAAATGGAAAGTCAAAAAGAAATTGGTTTTTTTGCCAAAAGCAAACCAACTAAGATGGTTTTTGTCTCGGACGGAGATATGATTAAAAATCAATTTAGTTCCAAACGCTATCCTTTCCCCTTAGGCTACGACCAATATACGGATGCTGTATATGGAAATAAAAATTTTCTTTTGAACGTAGTTAATTATTTATGCGACGATGAAGGAATTGCACAAGTAAGATCTAAAGATTTTAAAATGAGACTACTTGATGAAAATAAAATATTAAAAGAAAAAACGTTTTGGCAAACTATTAATATAGCTTTGCCGTTAGCAATTATACTAATTATGGGAATTGTTTTTACGTTTATACAACGAAAACGTTTTGCAAGATAACTTAATAATTTTAAATTTAAATGAATAAAAACACCAAAAAAAATATTATCATTTTATCTGTTACGGGGCTGTTAATCATAGGTGCTGTTCTTATTCTATGGAGTAGAAAATCAAGTACTTTCGATTATAATTCCAATCAGTTTGCCGTAAAAGATACAAGCGCTATTTCAAAAATTTTTATTGCTGATGGTTATGAAAATCAAATTTTATTGGAACGAAAAAACGATAATACGTGGACGGTAAATAAAAAATTTGTCGCTGTACAAAAAAATATAGATGATTTGCTAAATATTATCTGTAATATATCCATACGCGAGCCTGTGTCTCTTGCCGCAAGAAATAATGTAAACAAATGGTTAGCAACGGGTTCAAGTAAAGTAGAAGTTTACTACACCAACCACAAAATAAAAATTGGCAAAATAAAACTATGGAAATATACCGCAAAAAAAGTGTATTATATCGGCAATGTAACCCAAGATAATTTGGGAACTTATGCTTTTTTAGAAGGAGGCAAAGAATCTTTTATTGTTTACTTACCTGGATTTAGAGGCTTTATTTCTCCGTATTACTCTCCTTTCGAGTCGGAATGGAAAACCCGTAACATTGTAAAATTAAAAATATCTAAAATAAAAAGCGTACAATCAATTGATTATGAAAACGCTGAACAATCTTTTTCCATTGTCAGAAGTGGAGAGCGTTTTTTTGATATTTTATCAGGAAATAATCTAAAATTACCTTCTTACGACACAGCAAAACTATTCGACCATTTGTCTGAATACAGAGATTTGAATTTTGAATTTTTTGCCAGCGATTTAACACAAGGAGCCAAAGACTCTCTTTTTTCATCTAAATTTAAAGACATTATTATTAACGATATGGATAACAAACAAACCAAAATATCCATGAATTACATGAAAAATGTATTTGATACAGCTAATTACATTTACGATGAAGATTTTATGGATGTTTACAACAGAGATAAATTCTACGCCGTTATCAATGATAAAAAACAAGAAATAGTTGTTTGTCAATATTTTGTTTTTGATAGAATTGTACAGCCATTGCAATATTATTTTCCAGAAGAATAAAAAAAGAACATTATGAATATAGAAAAGAATTATAACACCTCGGAATCAGGTGTTTTGACCGATGAAAAGGCTTTAAGTAGAAAATTTGTAGCCAATGTTTTTATTTGGATGTTTGCAGGATTACTCATTACTGCATCCGTAGCTTGGTTATTTGCATCAAGTTCGCTCATGAGCTTATTAATAAGTGAAACAGGTTTTAATCTATTAGGATGGCTTGTTATTTTTTCTCCTTTTATGATGGTAATTTTTATGTCAGTAGGTCTGCAACGTTTATCGTTTGTTGCACTTTTGACGTTGTTTATTGTTTATACCATTTTGATGGGAGCCAGTTTGAGTTTTATTTTATGGGTATATACTCAACAAACCATTGCAATTGCATTTATAGTTTCGGCAAGTATGTTTGGAGTTATGGCAATAGCAGGCTATACCACACATACGGATTTAACAAAATTTGGTTCACTGTTATTTATGGCTCTTATTGGACTTATTATAGCTTCATTGACCAACTTATTTATGAAAAGTAGTGGTTTAGAGTGGATTATTTCAATAGCAGGTGTGTTAATTTTTACTGGACTTACCGCTTGGGATGTTCAACGTATGAAACGTGCAGGAACAACTTCCGTAATAGGTACCGAAGAAGGCAATAAAACTGCTTTAATGGGTGCATTGTCCCTATACCTAAACTTTATCAACCTATTTCTGTTTCTTCTACGTTTTGTAAACGGAAGAAATTAGTTTCAACTATCACTATAAATTACCAAAACTAATTCTCTTCTTTATTTTCTAATTGATTTTTACGATTTGATCGTATTGATTGTATTTCTCCTTCGTGTGAATGAATGTAGGAAATAATTTCATTTAATGTGTTACTAAAATTTTCAATATCTTGAATATGAAGAAAAATTTTATTTTTCTCATAAAAATGCGTTCCTTTGATTTCATCAAATCGATATTTACTTTCAGTAATTGTTAAATAGTGTTCCTGATTCTTTGTTTCCTTTAAATCAAAAAAATACGTTCTTTTCCCTGCTCGTAATACTTTCGATGTAACTTCATTACTTTCTTTGTTTTCACGCTTTTCCATAATCTTTTCTTTTATATTCTATCGTAAAATAATATTTTAGCAAAAATAAATTATTTTTCAATACATTTGTAACTAATCTTAGTTTTTTAGTCAAATACTTTTGTTTATCTTAAAATATTTATAAAAATAAGACTAATACTCTATTTTGACCTTGTGATTTTTTTTATCGTTAACCAATGGTATTATGTTGTTTTCGAGCATTTTTCCATCTAAATATATTTTTTGAGGCATGTTTTGCTTATTTTCTTTTCCCGTATATTTTACTTCAATATCATATACTGTATCTATAAAACGATATGCTATGCTAAATTCTTTCCAAGACGAAGGGATTTTAGGCTGAATTTTAAGCGTATCCCCTTCTTTTATAAAACCAAGAATATGTTCTAAGCCTACTTTATACGACCAGCTGCTTGAGCCTGTGTACCACGTCCAACCTCCTCTTCCTGCAAGTTGTGGATTTGAATAAATATCAGCTGCTACGCTATAGGGTTCTACTTTATATTTCAAAGCATCTCCTATATTACTTGTTCTATTTATAGGATTTATCATGGAATAATAAGAGTATGCTTTGTTAATAAAGCCTTCTTTTAGCAATGCCGTAATATACCACAATGCGGCGTGGGTATATTGTCCTCCGTTTTCACGAATCCCTTCTAAATAATCCATGATATAGCCTGGATTATTTTTTGAGTTTTTAAAGGCGGGTGTTAACAGTTTGATAATTTTATTTTCGTGGTCAACCAATCGGACTTCTGTTTCTCGTAAAATACTTTGTTTCATTTTTTCATTTGCAACATCGGTCAGTATGCTCCAGGATTGTGAAATCAAATCTATCTGACATTCTGTATTGTTGCGAGAGCCTAAGGTGTCTCCATTGTCAAAATAAGCTCTTAAAAACCATTCGCCATCCCATGCGTTTTTTGTAAGTGCCGTTCTCAAAGGGTCTATGGCTTTTTGGCATTTCTCTACAAAAGAAATGTCTTCTTTGTAAGTAGATAGATGTATCATTTTTTGTAAAATATCTAACAAAAAGAATCCAACCCAAACACTTTCTCCTTTGCCCAAATGTCCCACTTTGTTCATTCCATCGTTCCAGTCGCCACTACCCATTAATGGCAATCCATGTCGTCCAAATTGATTGAGTGTCTTTTCTATACATAATTTTAAATGATTGTATACGGTATCTTTTTCATCGCTAATATAGAAATTTATTCCTTTTTCGGCTTCGTGTTCTTGCAATTTTTCTCCTTGTACAAAAGGTGCTAATTCGTCTAATAAATCATAATCACCTGTAATTCGGATGTAATCATAACTTACATAAATTAACCATAAATAATCATCTGAAAAAGTTGTTCTTGTGCCAAACATGGTTTCGTCGTGCCACCAATGCAATACATCTCCTTCGGGAAATTGGCGGGAAGCATGTCTGATGATTTGTTCTTTTGCCCTTTGGGGGTTGCTATATAAAACACTCATCATATCCTGTAATTGGTCTCTAAATCCGTAAGCTCCACCTACTTGATAAAATCCAGCACGTGCATACAAACGAGAGGAATATGTTTGATACATAAACCAATTATTCATCATGTAATTAAACGAAGTATCGGGGGTAGTAATTTTTATGGTAGATAATTTTTTATCCCAATACTTATGTACTTCTTCCAATTCGCGTTCAATATCGCTCAACAACAAAGAAGTTTTACTTTCGTCATCTTCTTTGGTTCCGATGATAAATGCCAATTGTTTACTCTCACCTGACTCTATATCTATTTGTATACCAATATTTTTATTGTTTGGATGCTTGTCTTCGTAATCTACAATTTTCTCTGTAGATGTGAGATAAGCCGATACGTTTTTTAAGATGTTATTGTATACGTTTTTGAAATATAAGCTGTTTTCATCTTCTTTCCACTCCGATAATAAATGTCGATTTGTTTTTTCTTCCGTAGTTCCTAATACCATTTTAGCCATTAAATCTAATTGTACTTGCTGGGCATAGGTAGTTGTATTTTTAAGTGTAATCAAATAATATTTTTCTCTTTTATGTAAAGATGCAAACACTTTTATCTGAATATCAAAAGCATAGGTTTCTGCTGTAAAAATTGAATAACCTATTCCGTGTCGGGTTACGGTAGGAACAAATCGTTGTTTATTAATTAAAATAATTTCGGAAGGTGGGTCTGAAACCATGTCATTTGACCATGTAGTAAGTTTATATGCCTGACTATTATACGCATATGTAAATCCACTCATACTGTTGCTAATAATAAAACCAAAATTAGGATTAGCTATTACATTAATCCAAGGCATGGGAGTATTAATATCGCTGATATAGTATTCTTTACCGTCTTTTGTAAATCCTCCAAATTCATTGTAAAACATTAAATCTTTCGGCGTTTCTACTTCTTTTGTCAATAAATCGGTGTACTGACTTTTATCTACGCTCACTATAAGTTCTGTTTCCAATTCCTGTATTTGTTTTTCCAATGTTTTCTTGTTTGATGTATCGATTGAGATACGTGCAATGGTTTGTAACAAAATACGTTCTTCGGAAGTAATTTCGCTGCAAGAAATTGTATATATATTTCCTAATGTATTTTCAAAATAATTAAAGTAATAAATTTTACTTATTAAATCTGAAATGTATTTTTTCAATACACCTTCTTTGCAATTTTTTTCGTTATCGATAACGACTATATCTATATAAATTCCTCTACTTTTATAAAACTCATAGGCTTGTAATACATCTTTCAAAATCAAGGCATTTTCAATGGCATCCATTTCTACCAAGATAATGGGAAGATCACCCGATATTCCAAATTTCCACAAATTAGGTTGAGACAATGTATTTTTTTGTAAAACGGCTCTACGTTTATTGCTAATCGAAGTTGTTTGGAAAATATATTTCAATATAGCATTATACAATCTCATTTGCGAACCTTTTAAATGAGAATAGCTTGTTCGCATATTGTTCAAAGCGGTTGCCATATCGAAGGCATGATTTACGTCAATATTTGATTGATAGCTATTTACCATATCCAATACTTGTTCGCGAGCTTTACCAAAACCTACAATCAGGTATACATTTTCTTGTTCGCCTGCTTTTACAATAATCTCCCTACGTATGCTCATAATCGGGTCTAAAGAAGAGCCTAATCCTTTCGACAAATTTCTCCGATTCATGATAATTTCGGGATTATTTGTAGTTCGGTTTCTTCCTATAAAATGTAGGCGAGAAGTCTCATATTCAATTTTTAAGTCGTTTTCGTTTTCAAAAAACATACGGGAAGCAACAAAATATTTTGTGTCTTTGGCATGACGAGATTTTCGGGTAAATATTAGCGTAGATGTTTGTTTATCAAATTCGCTGTAAATAGTCATGCTATTGAAAGAGCGATGAGCAATATCTCTATCATTTTGACACATAATTACTTCTCCATAAGATGTTAGTTCCAAGACAACATCTTTGGATGTATTGTTTTCAAATGAAATTTTACGAATTTCGGCATTTTTATCTTTTACAACACATATTTCTGTGGTGGTAATTATGCCTTCATCTTCTCGTATATATTTTATGCGGTCGGAAGCAAAAATTACTCTGTACGCATCTGGTTTTACATTCAGTGGTGCATAGGTATTTGACCATAATTTCCCTGAATACACATCGCGAATGTACATAAATATTCCGTGATTTTCAGATGTTATTTTTCGGTATCTATTGATGTAAAGGTCTTTATATCGACTAAAACCACATCCTCTGTCATTGATTAATAAGGTATAATAACCATTTGACAACACCCCAATTTCGGGAACTGGTTTGAGGTTATCGTATTCACGCATATCGTTTTCTTGGCTTTCTTTTGAATACCTATAGCGTTTGTATTTCGTGATTTTCAAATCAATATAAGGTCTGATTTGGGCTTTTTCTTTCAACAAGGTTTCCATTGATTGGATTTTTTTATCCTGATGAAAATAATTTTGAATACAATCTGATTGCAAATAATTGGTCAAAGCAGCTAAAATCATTCCCTGATGATGTGCATAATAAGCCTCCACATTTACCTTATCTTCTTCGTCGTAAGATTCAAAGAAACCAAAATCGTGAAACATATTCAATTGTTTGAATTTTTGAATATTTTCATATACTTCTCTGTCTTTTAATCCTATAACCATCAAAGAGCTGTAAGGAGAAATCACAATTCGGTTTGAAATCGTATTTTGAAATTTCAAATATGGCACACCAAAAGCTCTGTATTTATAATTTTGGGCATCGTCCAATTCATTGTAACCTGCTTCGGACATTCCCCA